>NZ_JBICKW010000020.1:0-143664 GCF_043104645.1 Delftia sp. WSY_12 | reverse complement strand
ACGCGCTTGACCGGGACCAAAACCTTCATTGCAGCGGCTCCTGATTGATTGATAGATTGACGTTTACGTAAACCGAAATCATTGTATGCGGCGCTGCAGCAGCTGAGGCAGGTTTCCCTGACGGCCGAGGGCCGCATGCGCGCTCACAAAAAAGAACGATCGTGCCATTTTAAGCACGACCCTTGAGATTTCCTGCAGGGGAACAGCCTGAACTCAGGGTATGCACCTAGGAATAATCCTAGCTGCTTTTCTCTGCTGCCTGGGCCGCCACGCCCACGCGTTCGGTGATCTGTACCACCTGCCTGGGGACCGGCAGGCTCACGCCTGCGGCACGCAGGCCGCGCAGCACGGCGAGGTTGACCTCGGAGCGCACATTTCCCTGGCCATTTTGCGGGTCGTTGATGTAGTAGCTGAGACTGAACTGCAGGCCCTGCTCCACAAAGTCGACCAGAGCCACCGAAGGCGCGGGCGTCTTGAGCACGCGCGGCTGCGCGGCTGCGGCTTCGAGCAGGATGCCGCGCACCTGCTCCACATCGCTGTCCATGCCCACGACGATGTTGGTGGACAGGCCGAACTTGACGTCGAATCCGGTGAGGTTCTCCACACGCTGGGTGATCAGCGTCTCGTTGGGCACGATGGATTCGCGGCCGTTGAGCGCGCGGATGATGGTGTAGCGCGTGCGGATGTCGGTGATGCGGCCCTCGAAGCCGTCCACGCGCACGTTGTCGCCGATGCGCAGCGCACGCTCGATCAGCACCAGAAAGCCGCTGACGTAGTTGGAGGCGATCTTCTGCATGCCGAAACCCAGGCCCACGCCGATGGCGCCGCCCATGACGGACAGCGCCGTCAGGTCCACGCCCACCATGGACAGCGAGACCAGCAGGCCCACCAGGATCAGCACGCTGCGCGTAATGTTCATGGCCACCTTGCGCATGGACAGGTCGCTGACCCACTGGTTGATGACCTTCTGCTCGAACAGCGTGGACAGCCAGAGCACGGCCACCATCATCAGGCCCGCCGACAGCGTGCCCTCGATCAGGTTGAGCAGGCTGACCGGCGTCTTGCCGATGTTGAACTGCAGGGCCTCCAGCTCCTCCATGACCTGCGGCAGCAGGCCGATGCTGTGCAGCACGGCCGCGCCCCAGGCCAGCCAGGAGAAGATGCGCTCGATCAGGCGCACCACGGTGGAGTGGGGGAAGGTCCGGCTGAGCACCCGCGCCACGAAGCGGATCACCGACAGGGACACCAGCAGCGACACGGCCACGCGCAACCAGAACACCGTGGAAAACCGCGCCAGGATCTCCTGGCTGGTGAAGACCAGCACCAGCGCCAGCAGCGGGAACAGTGCGCCATCGAGCGCATGGCGGCCAATCCATACGGAGGGCTTGCCATCGTTGAGATGACCGTAGCGCGCATGCAGGCCGCGCATGGCGCCGTAGGCCAGCAGCAGGCAGCCGATGAGAACGGAGAACTCCAGCCAGGCGCTGGAGCTTTGGAAGTCGTTGATGAGCTTGTCGAAGATGTCCATGGATCAGGGCCGTTCCGCCGCAAGGGCGCAGGCCGCCATCATCGCGCAGATCCAGGACAGGCCAACCGGACCGGGGCCTACATGCAGGTCGGTCAGCGGCCCGTCTTCCAGGCCGGTTCGCGCTTGGCGGCGAAGGCCTGGGCGCCCTCCTGGGCGTCGGCATCCATCATGTTGGCGGCCATGGTCTGGCCGGCCAGCTGGTAGGCGGCCTCGATGCCCATCTCGCGCTGGCGGTAGACCAGGGCCTTGCCCATGGCCACGGCCGCGCGGGGCTTGCTGACGATGGACTGCACGAAGTGCTCCACCGCATCGTCCAGCGCCTCCTCGGCCACCACGCGGTTGACCAGGCCCTGGTCCAGCGCCTGCTGCGCGTCGATGAAGTCGCCCGTGAGCAGCATCTCCATGGCCTGCTTGGTCGGCACATTGCGCACCAAGGGCACGCTGGGCGTGGCACAGAACAGGCCATAGTGGATGCCACTGGTGGCAAAGCGCGCCGCCTGCGCAGCAACGGCCAGATCGCACTGGGCCACGAGCTGGCAGCCCGCCGCCGTGGCAATGCCGTGCACGCGCGCAATCACGGGCACGGGCAGCCGGTGGATGGACAGCATCATGCGGCTGCACTGGGCGAACAGCTTCTGGTAGTAGTCCAGCTGCGGATGGGCCGCCATGTCCTTGAGATTGTGTCCGGCGCAAAAGGCCTTGCCGGCTGCAGCCAGCACGACCACGCGCACCGACTCGTCACGCGCCACATCGTCCAGCGCCTGCTGCAGCTGCGTGAGCATCTGCTCGCCCAGGGCATTGAAGCGCTGCGGATCGTTGAGCGTGAGCCGCACGACGCCGCGCGCGTCGCGCTGCACGTCGAGCAGGGGGTTGGCTTCAGAAGGATGGGTGCTCGCGTTCATGGTGCTCCAGATCGGGTTCAGAGGTCGGCCAGCACGCGCACGTGCGCTTCCACGCTGCGCGCAAGCGGCCCCATCACGTAGCCGCCTTCCAGGCAGGAGACGATGCGCCCCTTGGAGAAGCGCCGCGCAATGTCCTTGATGCGCGAGGTGATCCAGGTGAAGTCCTGCTCGGTCATGCCCAGCTGGCCCATGTCGTCCTCGCGGTGGGCGTCGAAGCCGGCGCTGATGAAGATCAGCTCGGGCTTGAAGGCCTCCAGTCGCGGGATCCACATCATCTCGACGATCTCGCGGATGTCCATGCCCTTGGTATAGGCGGCCACCGGCACGTTGACCATGTTGGCGGCCGGGTGCTGGTCGCCGCTGAAGGGATAGAAGGGGTGCTGGAAGATGCCGCACATGAGCACACGGTCGTCGCCGGAGAGGATGTCCTCCGTGCCATTGCCGTGGTGCACGTCGAAATCGATCACGGCCACGCGCTTGAGGTGGTGGCGGCTGAGCGCGTACTTCACGCCCACGGCCACGTTGTTGAAGAAGCAAAAGCCCATGGCCTGGTGGCGGGTGGCATGGTGGCCGGGAGGGCGCACGGCGCAAAAGGCGTTCTCCAGCTCGCCGGCCATCACCGCATCGGTGGCCGCCAGCGCGGCACCGGCCGCATGCAGCGCGGCCGAGAAGGTGTGGCTGTTGATGGAGGTATCGGTGTCGATCTGGGAGTACTCGGGGCCGCCGGCCTGCTGCTCCTCGATGAGGCGCTGGGTCAGGCCCTGCAGCGCGGCCACATGCATGCGGTCATGGGCCAGTTCGATGTCGGCCAGCGAGGCCTGGGGGGCCTCGTGCCGCTCCAGCGCATCGGCCACGCCGGTCACCAGCAGCCGGTCCTCGATGGCGTCCAGCCGGGCCGGGCACTCTGGGTGCCCCGGCCCCATCTCATGCCGCCAGCACTCCCTATGGGTGAAATAACCCGTCTTGCCCACAGTGATGTCTCCGCGATGTTTTTTTTAGGATAACGTCGCGCCATGCAAGCTACACACAAGATCAAGGCGCTTCTGGATCAGCTTAACACGGTGGTTGTAGGGAAGCCGGCTCAAGTCCGCGACAGCGTGGCCTGCCTGCTGGCGGGGGGACACCTGCTGCTGGAAGACGTTCCCGGCGTGGGCAAGACCACGCTGGCCCATGCGCTGGCGCACAGCTTCGGGCTGCAGTTCTCGCGCGTGCAGTTCACGGCCGACCTCATGCCCAGCGACCTCACCGGCGTGTCCATCTATGAGCGCAGCAGCGAGTCCTTCGTCTTCCATCCAGGTCCCGTTTTCGCCCAGGTACTGCTGGCCGACGAGATCAACCGCGCCAGCCCCAAGACACAGAGCGCCCTGCTCGAAGCCATGGAAGAGCGCCAGGTCTCGTCCGAAGGCCGCACGCACCGCCTGCCCGAGCCCTTCTTCGTGATCGCCACGCAGAACCCGCAGGAACAGTTGGGCACCTTCCCGCTGCCCGAAAGCCAGCTGGACCGCTTTCTGATGCGCATCAGCCTGGGCTATCCCGACCGCGCGGCCGAGCGCTCCCTGCTGTCCGGCAATGGCCGGCGCGCCCAGGCCGATGCACTGCTCCCGCTGCTGGCCACGGACGAGCTGCAGCAGTTGCAGGCCGCCGTGCTGCAGGTCCATGCCAGCGATGCCTTGCTCGACTATGTGCAGGACCTGCTGGAGGCGACGCGCTCGGGCCAGTGGTTCGTGCAGGGCCTGTCGCCTCGCGCGGGCATTGCGCTGCTGCGCGCGGCCAGGGCGGTGGCCCTGATGGAGGGGCGTGACTACGTGGCGCCCGACGATGTGCAGGCCATCCTGCCGCAGACGGCCGCCCACCGCCTGGTGCCCATAGGCTCCAGCGGCCGGGGTGCCGTGGAGCAGGTGCGCGCCATGCTGGACGCCGTGGCGCTGCGCTGATGCCGGCCGCTCCCGCGTCCTCGCCCGGCGCCGCCCAGCCGGGGGCATCGCTGCGCCAGCGCTGGTCTCCTGCGCGGCGCGTGCGCCAGTGGTGGCATGCCCGCCTGCCGCGCACCGACAGCCTCAGGCTGACCCAGCGCAATGTCTACATCATGCCCTCGCGCGCAGGCTGGGCCCTGGCGCTGACGCTGTGCGTGCTGCTGGTGGCGGCCATCAACTACCAGCTCAACCTGGGCTACCTGCTGACCTTTTTGCTGGCCGGAAGCGCGGCTGCGGGCATGGTGGTCGGCCACGGCAACCTGCGCGGCCTGGCAATGCACCTGGTGCCGCCGGCCGGCAGCTTTGCCGGCCAGCCCTGCCGCTTCGACGTGGTGCTGCACAACAGCCGCCGCAGCACGCGCTGGGGCATAGGCCTGGCCGTGCAGGGCGATGTCCCGGCCACCGACTGGACCTGGATCGATGTACCGGCACAGGGCAGCACCACGGCACAGCTGGCCTTCACGCCGCTGCGCCGGGGACGGCAGCCGCTGCCCACGATCACGGCGGCCACCCGCTATCCGCTGGGCACCTTCCGCGTCTGGGCGCTGTGGCGCGCACAGACGCAGGCCTGGATCTACCCGGCGCCCGAGCACAATCCGCCACCCCTGCCACCGGCCAGCGCCGATGCCGGCGGCCGCAGCGCGGCCGCCACGCGGCACGGCGACGAGTTCGACGGTGTGCGGGCCTACCGTCGCGGCGATCCGCTCAAGCTGGTGGTCTGGAAAAAGGCTGCACAGGCCTTTGCCACGGGCAGCAACCAGCTGGTGAGCCGCGACCGCCCGCTGTCCCAGCAGCACCGCCTGTGGCTGGATGCCAAGGCCACCGGCCTGGCCGACCCCGAGGCCCGCCTCAGCCGCCTGACCGCCTGGGTGCTGGCCGCGCGCCAGCAGGACCTGACCTGGGGCCTGCGCCTGCCCGACGGCCGCGAGATCGCCCCCGACCAGGGCCCGGCCCATGCCACGCTCTGCCTGGAAGCCCTGGCGGCCTGCCCATGAATCGCACGTCCATGCCCTCCTCCTTCCAAGCCATTGCGCAGCCTGCGGCCACTTGGCGCCAGCGCCTGGCCGCCCTGCCGCGCGATGCGCGCGACACCCTGTTCCTGCTGGCCGTGGTGGCCTGGGTGCTGATGCCCCAGGCCGCCCACACGCCCTGGTGGACCATGGTCTTCGTGGCCGGCCTGCTGCTGTGGCGCGCCCTGCTGGCCTGGCGCGGCCAGCCCCTGCCCGGCCGCTGGCTGCTGGGCGGACTGCTGCTGCTGGCCCTGGGCGCCACCTGGGTCTCGCACGGCACCTTTGTCGGGCGCGATGCGGGCGTGACGCTGATCGTGCTGCTGCTGGCGCTCAAGACACTGGAGCTGCGCGCCCGGCGCGACGCCATGGTGGTGTTCTTCCTGGGCTTCTTCGCGCTGCTGGCCAACTTCTTCTACTCGCAGTCCCTGCTGCTGGCCCTGGCCATGGTGCTGGGCCTGCTGGGCCTGCTCACGGCCCTGGTCAATGCCCACATGACCGCCGGCCGGCCGCCGCTGACCCAGGCGCTGCGCACGGCAGCCCTGCTGGCGCTGTGGGGCACGCCGGTCATGGTGGCGCTGTTCCTGTTCTTTCCGCGCATGGCCCCGCTGTGGGGCGTGCCGGGCAACGACCTGGCGGGCCGCAGCGGCCTGTCGGAGAACATGCGCGTGGGCTCCATGGCCTCGCTGGTGCTGGACGAGAACATCGCACTGCGCCTGCGCTTCGACACGCCCGACGGCGCCCCGCCACCAGCCAACACCCTGTACTTCCGCGGCCCCGTGCTGTCGCGCTTCGACGGCCAGGAATGGCAGATGGACACGGAGGCCGGGCTGGACAGCGCCCAGCTGCGCGTCTCGGGCGAAGGCGTGCGCTACCAGATGACCATAGAGCCCAGCCGCCGCCCCTGGCTGACCATGCTTGACGCCACGCCCCAGCACCCCGAACTGCCCCCGGGCATGGGCACCGCCCGCATGACGCCCCAGCTGCAATGGCTGACCTGGCGCCCCATCACCGACGTGGTGCGCATCAGCGCCCAAAGCCATGTGCAGTTCAGCTACGGCCCGCTCAAGCCCACGCGCGGCCTGCGCCGCTACACCCAGCTGCCCGAAGGCAGCAACCCGCGCACGCTGGAGCTGGCCCGGCAGATGCGCGCCGACCCGCAACTGGCCGATGCCGCGCCCCGTGCCTGGGTGCAGGCCGCGCTGGCGCGCCTGCGCACGGGCGGCTACACCTACACACTGGAGCCCGGCGTGGTGGATAGCGTGCACACGGCCGATGACTTCTGGTTCGACAGCAAAGAGGGATTCTGCGAGCACATCGCCTCCGCCTTCGCCGTGCTGATGCGCGGCATGGGCGTGCCTGCCCGCATCGTCACCGGCTACCAGGGTGGCGAGCGCAACCCGGTCGACGGCTACTGGACCGTGCGCAACGCCGACGCCCATGCCTGGACCGAGGTGTGGCTGGAGGATGAGGGCTGGGTTCGCATCGACCCCACTGGCGCCGTGGCCCCGTCGCGCGTGGGCGAGTTCCAGCGCCTGCGCGCACCGCAGGGCGCCATCGCCGGAGCCATGGGCAACTTCGTGGGCGTGGGCATGCTGCAGCAGATGCGCGCCGTGTGGGAGGCCGTCAACAACGGCTGGAACCAGTGGGTGCTCAACTACACGCAAAGCCGCCAGCTGGACCTACTCAAGAACCTGGGCGTGCAATCGCCCTCGTGGGTGGACATGCTGCGCCTGCTGGGCGCGCTGGCCGGCGTGGCTGCGCTGGCGTGGCTGGCCTGGATGGCCCGCGCCCAGCGCACCAGCCGCGACGAATGGCTGCGCCTCATGGACAGGACCCGCGCCCGGCTGCGGCGCATCGGCCTGGACGCCGACGCCAGCCTGCCCCCACGTGCGCTGGCAGCCCAGGTCATGGACCGCTGGGGCCGGGACGATGCCAAGGCGGCCCAGGCCCTTCACGACTGGCTCCTGGGCATGGAGCGCCAGCGCTACGCACGGCCATCCCCATCCCCATCCTCATCCGCACCCGACACCCCCGGCCTGCCCGCCCTGCGACGCCAATGGCGGGCGCTGGACTGGCCACGCAATCCGCAGCCACGGCCACAAGCCGCCGCTGCCGGTCCCACGACAAGCACACCATGACCAAGCAACGACTGATCCCCTGCGCCCTGCTGCTGCTCGCGGCCGCGGCCGTGCCCTGCGGCGCGCTGGCCGGCAAGCCGGCAGCCAGCCCTGCCGCCCAAGCCACGGCCAAAACCTCCGCTAAAACCACGACCAAGTCCACGGCCAAACCTTCCACGAAAAAGCGCACGGCCGCTGCTGCCGCCGCCACGGCCGCTGGCGGCGCCGCCGTGGCCAGGACCGTGCAGGGCAGCACGCCCTACGGCGAACGGCCTGCAGCCATGCAGATGGCCGCCGACATTGCGATGCGCCACGACCTGCCGGTGGACTGGGTGCGCGAGACCATCGCCCAGGCCCGCTTTCTGCCCCAGGTGCCGCGCCTGATGACGCCGGCCGTCCAGGGCACGGCAAAGAACTGGGGCGTCTACCGCAGCCGCTTTGTCGAGCCCGTGCGCATACGTGCCGGGACACGCTTTTGGCAGGCCAATGCCGCTGCGCTGGCGCGTGCCGAAAAGCAGTACGGCGTGCCGGCCGAAATCATCGTCGGCATCATCGGCGTGGAGACCATCTACGGCCAGCAGATGGGCAACTTCCGCGTGATGGACGCCCTGGCCACGCTGAGCTTCGACTTCCCTGCCGCCCACCCGCGCGCTGCGGCGCGCACCGAGTACTTCCGTGGCGAGCTGGAGCAGTTCCTGCGCTTCACCCACCGTGCGGGCACGGACCCGTTCTCGCTGCGCGGCAGCTACGCAGGCGCCATGGGCATGGGCCAGTTCATGCCCAGCAGCTGGGTGAAGTGGGCCGTGGACTTTGACGGCGACGACCGCATCGACCTGTTCGGCAGCGCGGCCGATGCCATCGGCTCGGTGGCCAACTACTTTGTCGCGCATGGCTGGAAAAGCGGCATGCCCACCCACTACCCGGTGATCATGCAGGCCCAGGGCGCCGACCTGGCCGCCCTGCTGGCGCCCGACATCCTTCCCCAGTTCACGGCCGACGAGATGACCGCACGCGGCGTGCAGTTGCCAGGCGACGGCGCCGCGCACCCGGGGCCGCTGGCCCTGGTCAAGCTGGAAAACGGCGCGCAGGGCCAGCCGCTGTACATCGCGGGCACGGAGAACTTCTATGCCATCACGCGCTACAACTGGTCCAGCTACTACGCGCTGTCCGTGATCGAGCTGGGCCAGGAAGTCGCGGCAGCCATGGGCCGCTGATCCAGGCCATCCAAACCGTCGAGGCGGTCAGGGCCGGCGCATGCGGCACATCGCGGGCTGCTCGGCACGCGCGGCCTCGATCTCTCGCACCACGCGGAAGCCGTAGCCCGAGCCTTCCACATCGAAGGGCACGCCTGGCGCCCCCTGCCTGTCCATGACGCCGACCACCAGCGCCTGCTGGAACTGGTGGTCGGCCGCGCGCATGCGGCCCCTGCGTCCGGCCAAGGTCACGTCCGCGCTTTCCAGCGCCTGCGCCACGGCAACGGTGTCCGTGCTGCCCGCGCGCGCCATGGACTGGGCCAGGGCCTCCATCATCAGCTGCATGCGCATGTGCACATAGTCATCGGCAGGCCTGGGAAAGCGCTCGCGGAATGCCTTGTAGAAGGCCTGGCTGTCGGGGCCCGGCACGTTGGGCAGCCAGTCGGCCACGGCCAGCACCTTGCCCACGCCGGCCTCGCCCAGGGCGGCTGGCGCGCCCAGCGCATTGCCGTAGAAGGTGTAGAAGCGGCCATCGAAGCCCGCCTCCCGCGCGGCCTTGACCAGCAGCATCAGATCGTTGCCCCAGTTGCCCGTGACCACGGCCTGGGCGCCGCTGGCCTTGATCTTGGCGGCATAGGGCGCAAAGTCCTTGACGCGGCCCACGGGGTGCAGCTCGTCGCCCACGATGGCCACATCGGGCCGCTGCGCGGCCAGCTGGCGCCGTGCCTCGCGCAGCACGGCCTGGCCAAAGCTGTAGTCCTGCCCGATCAGGTAGGCGCTGCGCACGGCCCCGTCCTCGCGCAGCACCTGCATCAGCGCGGCCATGCGCATGTCGGCATGGGCGTCGAAGCGAAAGTGCCAGAAGCTGCAGCGCTCGTTGGTGAGCGCGGGATCGACGGCCGAGTAGTTCAGGTACAGCACACGCCGGGCCGGATCGCGCTCGTTGTGCTTGGCAATGGCGTCGACCAGCACGGCGGCCACGGCCGATGAATTGCCCTGCATGACCACGCGCGCGCCGCCGTCGATGGCTGCGCGCAGCGCAGACAGCGCCTCCTCGTTCTGGCCCTTGCTGTCATGGCGTTCGATGGCCAGGGGCCGGGCGCCGCCCAGCGCAGCCGGCAGCAGCACACCGCCGCGCGCGTTCACGCGCTCGGCGGCCCACAGCAGGTTGCGGAACACGGCCTCGCCCGTGTTGGCAAAGGGGCCGGACAGGCTTTCGATCAGCGCCAGCCGTATCGGCTCGCCGCGCGGCGGCGACACGGGCCGGTCGTGTCCGCTTGACGCCCGGGCCAGCAGCGCGGGCGCCGCAAATAGCGCCATGGCGCCGCTTTTCAAGACCTTGCGGCGCAATTTATTCATGGCTTTTTCCTCTTGAAATGCGTTCAACACCGCTTAACTAGGCTCCATGCGGCGACAACTTCGATGAAGCCGCGCAGTTTATAGGAGCCAACCCACCATGATCTTCACGCCTGTTCTCCGCCGCAACGCCTTCGCTCCCCAAGCCGCCGATCTGGCCCTGCAGCGCTTCTTGCAAGGCACCCTGGGCAACGCGGCCCCTTCGCTCTCGTCGGTGCAGGTTCAGCGCGATGAAAAGGCCACGACCTTGCAGCTGGATGTGCCCGGCCTGTCCCGCGAGCAGCTGCAGCTGAGCATCGAAGGCGCCGTGGTCCGTCTGTCCAGCGTCGAGGGCGCGCCCCGCCAGGTGCAGCGTGCCTGGGAGCTGGACCATGAAATCGACATGGCCGCCAGCAGCGCCAAGCTGGAAAACGGCGTGCTCACGCTGTCCCTGGCCCGCCTGGAACCCCAGAGCAAGGCCACCATGCTGAGCATCCAGTAAGTCCGGTCACGGCCAGCGCGTTTGTGCACCCGGGCTGTCAACCATCCTTTCTTCCATCCTCTTGGCAAGGTGACAGCCCGTTTCCAGAGCCCGGCCCGCGCCGGGCTTTTTTTGCGCCCGCCGTGCAGGCCGGGCACGCGGCCCCGGACCATCAGGCCAGCGAATCGAGCGGCCAGCGCGGCTTGACGTCGAACGCGTAGTGCCTGTTCGCCATTTCGCGGCCTGCCTGCAGGCGCATGGCGGCGGCCATGGCGATCATGGCGCCGTTGTCGGTGCACAGGTGCAGCTCGGGGTAGTGCACGCGCAGCTTGCGCTTGGCACAGGCCGCATCCAGCTGGGCGCGCAGCAGACGGTTGGCGCCCACGCCGCCGGCCACGACCACGCGCTTCATGCCGGTCTGCTGCAGCGCCGCCAGCGTCTTCTTGACCAGCACCTCGACGATGGCCGCCTGCGTGCTGGCGGCCAGGTCGGCCTTGCGCGCCTCAAGGTCATCGCCCAGCTTCTTCGCCTGGGTCAGCACGGCCGTCTTCAGGCCGGCGAACGAGAAGTCCAGGTCGCCCGAATGCAGCAGCGGCCGGGGCAGCTTGAAGGCCTGCGCGTCCCCGCCCTCGGCCAGGCGCGAGAGCACGGGGCCGCCCGGATAGGGCAGGCCCATGAGCTTGGCCGATTTGTCGAAGGCCTCGCCGGCCGCGTCGTCGATGGTCTCGCCCAGGATGGCGTAGCTGCCCACGCCGTCCACGCGCATCAGCTGCGTGTGGCCGCCCGAGACCAGCAGGGCCACGAAGGGGAATTCGGGGGGATCGGCGCTCAGGAAGGGCGACAGCAGGTGGCCTTCCAGGTGGTGCACGCCCAGCACGGGCTTGTCCAGCGCCGCAGCCATGGCGCAGGCCACGCCCGCGCCCACCAGCAGCGCGCCGGCCAGGCCGGGGCCGCGCGTGAAGGCGATCACATCGACCTGGTCCAGCGTGCGGCCGGACTCGCCCAGCACGCTTTCGGTCAGCGGCAGCACGCGGCGGATGTGGTCGCGGCTGGCCAGCTCCGGCACCACGCCGCCATAGGCGCGGTGCATGTCGATCTGGCTGTGCAGCGCATGGGACAGCAGCCTGGGCACGCCCGTGCCATCGGGGGCCTCGACCAGGGCCACGCCGGTTTCATCGCAGGAGGATTCGATCCCCAGAATCAGCAAACTCATGGGACTGAAGTGTAGAACCTGCGGGCGCGGCGCACGGCCGCCCGCGTCAATGGCCCCTGGCCGGCGGGCAGTTGCGGGGCCGGCGGGCCGCTACAGGTTGTCCAGGTATGACGAGCGCGAGAACTGCACGGGCTCGATGCCGTCGGAGGTCCAGATTTCGCTGGCGATCAGCGCCTGGGCGTTCATGGGGCGAGCGAAGTAAAAGCCCTGCAGCTCGTCGCAGCCCAGCGTCTGAAGCACTTCGCGCTGCTGCTGGTCGGTCACGCCTTCGGCCACCACGCGCAGCTCCAGCGCATGGGCCAGGCGCACGATGGCATCGACCACGGCCCGCGCGTCGCTCTTGATGGCCACGTCCCGCACGAAGCTGCGGTCGATCTTGACCTCGTCGGCGCCCAGCTGGCGCAGCAGGGCCAGGCTGGAGTAGCCGGTGCCGAAGTCGTCGATGGAAATCTGCACGCCCATGCCCGTCAACTCGGCAATCACGGCCATGGTGGTCTTGTCGTCCTCCATGGCCACGGACTCGGTGATCTCGAAGACCAGCTGCTCGGGCCGAATGCGGTGCCGCTCGATCGCTTCGCCGATGTACTGCGCCAGCCGCGTCTGAAAGAGCTGATAGCCCGAGATATTGATGGAGACGCGCATGAAGCGCCGCTGGCGCGTCCACTGGGCAGTCTGGCGGCAGGCCTCGTCGATGACCCAGTCGCCGATCTCGCTGATCAGGCCGAAGCGCTCGGCCAGCGGAATGAACACGCGGGGGCTGATGAGGCCGAATCGGGGATGGTTCCATCGAACCAGCGCCTCCACGCTGCGGATGCGGCCCGTGCGGGCATCGATCTTGGGCTGGTAGAACAGCACCAGCTGCTGGCTTGCCACGGCGCGGCGCAGGGCTTGCTGCAGGTCGAACTGCACGGCCACATCCTTGCGCATGCTTTCCTTGAAGATGGCGCAGGAATTCCCGCCGGCGCGCTTGGCCGTGTACATGGCGAGGTCGGCCGCCGCCATGAGCTTTTCCTTCTGGCCATGATCGGGATAGATGGCCACGCCGACGGAGCTGCCGATGGAGATGGACTTTCCCGGCAGATCGAAGGGCTGACCCAAAACCTTCTGCACCCGGCCGGCCATGGCCACGGCATCGTCCTCCGATGCCAGGCAGCCCAGCAGCAGCACGAACTCATCGCCCCCCACGCGCGCCAGCGTGTCCGACTTGCGCGTCATACGGTTCAGGCGCACGGCCACCTGGCACAGCAGCGCGTCACCTGCGGCATGGCCCTCCACGTCGTTGATGGGCTTGAATCCGTCCAGATCGATGTACAGCAGGCCCACGCGCACCGGCCCCCCGGGCCCTGGCTGCTCCACCGAGCTGTCGGCGCGCGCAATCGCCCGGCCAAGCCGGTACTCGAGCAGCGCCCGGTTGGCCGTGCCGGTCAGCGGGTCCCTGAAGGCGATGCGCTTGAGCTTCACATTGGCGCGCAGCAGCTTTTCATTGGTCTGCTGCAGCGATTGCGTCAGGCGCTGAGCCTTCTCGCGCAGGCGCACATGGACCACCAGCGAAACCAGCAGGAATATCAGAACGGGAATGGCGCCCCACAGGCCGAAAGCGCTCCACCCCGCGGCCCAGCTTCCCTGGCCATCGGATGGCGCCGACGCGGCCAGGACCTCGCCCCCCGCCAGTGCCCGGCACTGCGCCAGGCCCAGCAGCAGCGCAGCCAGGGACGGGCCACGCCGGCGCACAGCAGTCCGCCCCAACACCGCCTGGGTCATGAACCGCCAGCGCACGGGGGACATCCGATCTTCTCGTGATATTGCAAGCTCATGCTGATTCAGCCTCGCTGCCGCATTGCGCAGCCCGATCTTGTGGATGGCTATGCCATGGGTGTCGTGTGTGCCGGAAAGCCGGGCTTTTTCCTGCAGGGCGCCCGGCAAATATTCGACACATTCACGCGTCCAAATTTGTATCGACGATTTCAAAACGTTAGAAAAATTCTATCAAACCCTGGGCCTTGCTTCTACTTCTACTTTTGCGCCACGGCAGGCCCGGCATGGGAATTGCATCAACGCAGGCAGACAGGACCCGTCCCCCATGAAAACCGCTCTCAACTTTCTTGTGGCCGCGCGCCAGTGCGAAATCGGCGAGCTGGAGCAACTGCAGCGCACCAGCGCACTGGTGGATCTGCTCAGCCGCCTCATCCATGCGCTGCAAAAGGAGCGCGGCCTGTCCAACGTCTTTCTGGCCAGCGCGGGCGCGCATGGCGGCGAGGCACGGCTGGCGCAGATGGCCGAGTGCGACCGGATTGCCGCGGCGGCGCTTGACGGCTTCGACCGGCTGGACATGCAGCCCGGCCAAACAGACTCCACGGGGCACCCCGGCCATGGCGCGCGGCTGTTCAGCCGCATCGCCCATGTGCTGCAGTGCCTGGACGCCCTGCCTGCGCTGCGCGAGCGCGTCGCCAGCCACGACCTGTCGCCGGAGGCGGCCACCGCCATCTACATCGAGCTGGTGGCAGGCCTGCTGGCGGTGGTGTTCGAGGCGGCCGACAGCGCACCCGAGCCCGGCATCTCGCGCCTGCTGGTGGCCTTGTTCAACTTCATGCAGGGCAAGGAATTCGCGGGCCAGGAGCGTGCCACGGGCGTGGCCGCCTTTGGTGCGGGCGTCAGCGATGCGCCGCGCCAGCAGCACTGGCTGCACCTGATCGCCTCGCAGGAGCGCTGCTTTCAGGTCTTTGCGGAGTTCGCGCCGCCCCATTCCCTGGCCCTGTGGCAAGAAAGCAGCGCGGCCGATGCCACGCTGGCCGTGATCGAACGCCTGCGCCGCGTGGGCTGCACGGCCGCGCCGGGCACTCCCCTGGCGCCGGAGATGGCCGAGCCCTGGTTCGACAGCTGCTCGCGGCGCATGGATGCGCTGCACACCGTCGAGGCCCGCCTGACGGCCGAGCTGCAGCAGCAGTGCCAGCGCTGCATTGTCGATGCGCGCGCCGCCCTGCAGACGCTGCTGCAGGCGCCGCAGGCAATGGAGATCACGCCCGTCTCCGCCACGCTGGCGCTGGGCGGGCTGCAGCCCCCGGCCGCGCGTCTGGGCCCGCAGCTGGACCGATCCGTGATGGACCTGGTGCAGGACCAGTCCCAGCGGCTGCAGGCCATGCAGGCCGAGCTGGAGACCGTGCGCGCCACGCTGACGGAACGCAAGCTGCTGGAGCGCGCCAAGGGCCTGTTGATGACACGGCGCCAGCTCAGCGAAGGCGAGGCCCACAAGCTGCTGCGCCAGACCGCCATGAACCAGAACCGCCGCCTGGCCGAAGTGGCGCAGGCCGTCCTTTCCATGGCCGATCTGCTGCCGCCCGCCCCATGAACCCGTGCCGCTGCGCGCCATGTTGCAGCGCAGCACCGACTTGGTGCAGTGCTGCGGCAAGTCGCGCACCAGAAGGTGGCCCGGCGCGGACGGCAAGGCAGGTGGAGTGCATGGTCCCCCTTGAACGCCGCCTGGCACGGTTTCTGCATTGACTCTGGCAAATCCCGGCCAAAGGCGGCCGGGAACCCGGTCTTGATTCAGGGCCCCTGGACAACGGCGTCACTCTCCCCGCGCAGCGCGGCCGGAGAGGACGCCGTTTTGCTTGGGACATGCCGGTTTGCAAGTGTTCCATTCCCGACGATCGAAGGAGTTCCGCCATGGCGTCCACGCCCCAGCCCACCACAGGCCCTCTCACCTCCGGCCCGGCACTGCCCCGGCGCGATTTTCTGCGCCAGGCCGGCACGCTGGCAGGCGGCGCGGCGCTCTACACCCAGCTGGGCCACCACGGCGCCTGGGCGGCCGGCTCGGATGCGCCCGAGAAAAAGGAAGTGCGCATCGGCTTCATTCCGCTGACCGATTGCGCCAGCGTGGTCATGGCCTCGGTGCTGGGGATCGACCAGAAGTACGGCGTCAGGATCATTCCCTCCAAGGAAGCGAGCTGGGCCAGCGTGCGCGACAAGCTGGCCAATGGCGAACTGGACTTTGCCCATGTGCTGTACGGCCTGGTCTACGGCATGCACCTGGGCGTGGGCGGCGCCAGGAAGGACATGGCCGTGCTGATGACGCTCAACCACAACGGCCAGGCCATCACGCTGTCCAAGAAGCTGGCCGACAAGGGCGCCGTCAACGGCGCAGGCCTGGCCAAGCTGATGGCCAGCGAAAAGCGCGAATACACCTTTGCCCAGACCTTTCCCACGGGCACGCATGCCATGTGGCTGTACTACTGGCTGGCGGCCAACGGCATCCACCCGCTCAAGGATGCCAAGGTCATCACCGTGCCGCCGCCGCAGATGGTGGCCAACATGCGCGTGGGCAACATGGACGGCTTTTGCGTGGGCGAGCCCTGGAACCACCGCGCCATCATGGACGGCATCGGCGTCACGGCCACCACCTCCCAGGCCATCTGGCAGGACCATCCCGAGAAGGTGCTGGGCACCACGGCCGAATTTGCCCGCCAGAACCCCAACACGGCACGCGCCGTGACGGCCGCCATCATCGAGGCCGGCCGCTGGATCGACGAGAGCCTGGCCAACAAGACCCGCATGGCCGACACCATTGCCGGCAAGGCCTATGTGAACACCGGCGTGGACGCCATCAACCAGCGCATCCTGGGCCGCTACCAGGACGGCATGGGCAAGACCTGGGACGACCCCCACCACATGAAGTTCTATGGCGACGGCAGCGTGGGCTATCCCTATCTGTCCGACGGCATGTGGTTCCTCACCCAGCACAAGCGCTGGGGCCTGCTCAAGGACCACCCCGACTACCTGGGCGTGGCCCGCTCCATCAACCGCCTGGACATCTACCAGCAGGCCGCCACCGCCGCCAAGGCCCCGCTGCCCAAGGGCGAGATGCGCAGCAGCAAGCTGATGGACGGCACGGTCTGGGACGGCAAGGACCCGCGCAAGTACGCGGACAGCTTCGCCATCAAGGCCTGAGAGATCCCCTTTGAAGACCCATCCCACCGAGGAACACACCATGGTCAGCGCCGTCTTCCACTTCCCGGCAGAGTCCTCCACCGCCGCCGCCCCGCCTGCGCCGGTTTCCCCCACCGCTGCATCCCCGGTCCCGGCCATGCAGGCTGCATCGGCAACGCCCAGGACTCCCGCCCCTGCGCGCGACTGGGCGGCGCTGTCGCGCGCCTTCTGGCTGGCCGTGCTGCCGCCGCTGTGCGGCCTAGGCCTGCTCGTGGGCGTGTGGTCCCTGGTGGCCGCGGGCTCCAGCCAGAGCATTCCGGGGCCCCTGGCGACCTGGCAGCAGGCGGTGGAGATTTTCAGCGACCCGTTCTACCGCAACGGCCCCAATGACCAGGGCGTGGGCTGGAACGTGCTCGCTTCGCTGCAGCGCGTGGCCGTGGGCTTCGGCCTGGCGGCCCTGGTCGGCATTCCGGCCGGCTTCGTGATCGGGCGCTTCAACTTCCTGTCGCGCATGTTCAACCCGCTGATCAGCCTGCTGCGCCCGGTGTCGCCGCTGGCCTGGCTGCCCATAGGCCTGCTGGTCTTCAAGGGCGCCAACCCGGCGGCCATCTGGACCATCTTCATCTGCTCGATCTGGCCCATGCTCATCAACACCGCCGTGGGCGTGCAGCGCGTGCCCCAGGACTACATGAACGTGGCGCGCGTGCTCAACCTCAGCGAGTGGAAGATCGCCACCACCATCCTGTTCCCGGCCGTGCTGCCCTACATGCTGACCGGCGTGCGCCTGGCCGTGGGCACGGCCTGGCTGGTCATCGTCGCGGCCGAGATGCTCACCGGCGGCGTGGGCATCGGCTTCTGGGTCTGGGACGAGTGGAACAACCTCAACGTCAAGAACATCATCATCGCGATCTTCGTGATCGGCATCGTGGGCCTGCTGCTGGAGATGGCCCTGGTCAAGCTGGCAACGGCATTTACGTTCGAAGAGGTGAAGGCATGAATGCATCGTCCAAGTTCATCGAGATCCAGGGCGTGGAGCAGAGCTTCAAGACCGCCAAGGGCCTGTTTCCGGCACTGCGCAATATCGACCTGACCATTGCGCGGGGCGAATTCGTCTCGCTGATCGGCCACTCGGGCTGCGGCAAGTCCACCCTGCTGAACCTGATCGCGGGCCTGACCACGCCCACCACGGGCGTGCTGCTGTGCGCCAACAAGGAGATCAAGGGCCCCGGACCCGAGCGCGCCGTGGTCTTTCAGAACCACTCGCTGCTGCCCTGGCTGACCTGCGAGGGCAACATCCACCTGGCCGTGGAGCGCGTCTATGGCCGCACGGAAAGCCGCGCCCAGCTCAAGGCCCGCACCCTGGCCGCGCTGGAACTGGTGGGCCTGGCCCATGCCGCGCACAAGCGGCCCGGCGAGATATCGGGCGGCATGAAGCAGCGCGTGGGCATTGCGCGCGCGCTGTCGATGGAGCCGCAGGTGCTGCTGATGGACGAGCCCTTCGGCGCGCTCGATGCGCTCACGCGCGCCAAGCTGCAGGACGAGCTGCTGGAGATCGTGGCGCGCACGCAAAGCACCGTGGTCATGGTCACGCACGATGTGGACGAGGCCGTGCTGCTGTCCGACAAGATCGTGATGATGACCAACGGCCCGGCCGCCACCATCGGCGAGGTGCTGCAGGTCGGCCTGGCCCGCCCGCGCAACCGCGTGGCGCTGGCCGAGGACGACCTCTACCGCCAGTGCCGCAAGGCCGTGATCGATTTCCTCTACACACGCCAGGGGCATGTGGAAAAGGCGGCCTGAACCTTCGCAGGTCCTGCCGCCTTCGAGACCCTGCCCATGGCGGGCAGGCCGAGCCCCGGCTCAGTGCCGGCCCGAGATGTAGTGCTCCAGCTGCTCGATGATGAACTTCTGCTCGGAGATGATGTCCTTGACCAGGTCTCCGATGGAGATCAGGCCCAGCAGCTTGCCGCCTTCGTCCACCACGGGCAGGTGGCGCAGCCGGTTCTCGGTCATCACCGCCATGCACTCCTGCGTGGTCTGGGTGGGGCCGACGAACAGCACGTCGCGCGTCATCACGTCGCGCACCAGGGTGGCGCCGGAGGTGCGCCCCAGCAGCGCGATCTTGCGCGCGTAGTCGCGCTCGGTGACGATGCCGGCGATCTCGCTGCCCTCCATCACGAGCAGGGCGCCAATGCCCTTGTCGGCCATGAGCCGCAGCGCGTCGAGCACGGAATCGGTAGGCGCGATGCTGTACACCGCGCTGGTGGCCTTGGACTTGAGAATGTCTGCAACTGCTGTCATGGGTGCCTTTCAGTCGTTCGCCAATTCGGTTCTAGTGTCATCCGAACTGCGCCCAAAAAGCAACAGGGCCAGCGCGTGTATGCACACGCACCGGCCCTGCCCGATTCAGTGAATGCGGCCCTTCAGCGGCGGCCGCCCAGCAGGCTGCCACCAATCTTCATCAGATCGCTGAGACCTACCTGGCCGTCGCCATCCTGATCGAGCAGGCTGCCCAGCAAACCACCACCCAGGCCGCCCTGCTGCTGCGCCTGCGCATGCTCGCGGCCCAGCACCTGGCCCAGGCCGCCGGCATCCATGCCGCCTGCGCTCACGCGCTGTGCAAGAAAGGACATGACGATGGGGGCCAGCAGCTGCAGCAGCTGGGCCGCGCCGCCGCTTCCCAGGCCCGTGGCCTGGCCCAGTCCGTCCTGCGCGCGCTGCTGGTTGCCGCCCAGGATATGGCCCAGGATGGCTGCGCCGTCGAGCCCGCCGCCCGCATTGCCGCCTGCGCCTGCGCCGCCGCCCAGCAGCGAGCCCAGCAGGCCTCCCAGATCCAGCCCGCCGGCGCCACCGCTGGCCGCGCCGTGGTCGCGCTGCAGCGCGCCGAAGAGATTGGCCGCGCCCTGCGGATCGGCCGCATTGCGGCCCAGCGAGCCCAGCAGCACGGGAAGGGCCGCGCCCACGGCACTTTCGGTCTGAGCGGGGCTGGCGCCGATCTGGTCTGCCATCTGCTGCATGGGCGCGCCCTGCAGTTGGGCCATCAGTTCGGCGGCCAGGGAAGAGCTGGAGTTCATGGTCGTTCCTTCATCCGGTCGCCCGGTCAACACAAAGTCACATGGTAGCGCCGGCAGGTGCAGCGGGCATGACGGCGCAGCGCCCCAAGTGTCAACGATGTTTTCCAGCGCCCGGATCGCGCTCAGCCCGTGGTCAGCGCCGGCTGCGGCTGGGTGCGCGGCGGCCGCAGCGGCGGCAACGGCGCCTGCGCCTTCATGGACCGGCGCAGCGCCACTGCGTCGGCCACGGCCGCCGGTGCCCGGGTCGTGGCGTCCAGCCGGAAGACCTGCACGGTCTCCGACACGGTCTGCGCCTGGGCCTGCAAGGCCATGGCCGATGCCGCGTTCTGCTCTACCAGCGCCGCGTTCTGCTGCGTGATGTTGTCCAGATGCGCCACGGCCGCGTTGACCTGCGAGATGCCGCTGAGCTGCTCGTTGGAGGCGCTGTGGATTTCGCCGATCAGCAGGTTCACGCGCCGCACCAGGTCCAGCGATTCGGTCATGGTTTTCTGCGCGACCTCGGTGCGCTGATTGCCATCCAGCACCTTGGCGGCGGAGTCGTCTATGAGTTCGCGGATCTCCTTGGCCGCTGCCTGCGTGCGCTGCGAGAGACTGCGCACTTCGGCCGCCACCACCGCAAAGCCCCGGCCCTGGTCGCCCGCGCGCGCGGCCTCCACGGCGGCGTTCAGCGCCAGGATGTTGGTCTGGAAGGCGATGGAGTCGATGAGCTGCGTGATCTCGCCGATACGCCCCGACGCGGCCTGGATCTGCTTCATGGTGGCCGCCACGCCGTCGACGGCGCCGCTGCTGCGCTCGGCCACCTCGCTGGCCTGGGTGGCCAGGTCCGTGGCCTGGCGCGCCGACTCGGCCGTGTGCTTGACCGTGCCCGTGATCTCCTCCATCGAGGCCGCCGTCTGCTGCAGGTTGCCGGCCTGGGTTTCCGTGCGCGCGGACAGGTCCTGGTTGCCCTGCGCGATTTCCCGCGTGGAGATCTGCATCTTGTCGCTTTCCTCGCGCGCATCGCGCACGATGGACAGCAGGTTCACATTGAGCTGGCTCAGCGCCTTCTGCAGATCGCCCACCACGTCCTTGCGCGTGATGCGTATGGTCTGCGTCAGGTCGCCGGCCGCCAGGCGGTTGGCCTGCAGCACCATCTGCGCCAGCGGCGCCACGGTCAGCCGGTACGCCCAGGCCACGGCCAGCCCCGTGAAGATGCAGACCGCCAGCCAGGCCAGCGCGGACCATGCATCCAGCGTGTGTCCTCCCGCCATCGCCGCGCCAAAGGCTGCCGCCACCACCAGGAAGAAGATCAGCACCAGCTTGCCTGCCAGGCCCAGGCTCAGCGCGCTGGCAAGGCGTCCGCGCAGGTTGTTGCGCACCAGATGGCCGGCGCGCAGCACGTGGACCTTGCGCCCTGCGTCCTTTTCGGAGCGCATGGTGGCGTAGAGGCGCTCGGCCGCATCCGTCTGCTCGCGCGTGGCCTCGGTGCGCACCGACATGTAGCCCGAGGGCCGGTCGCCTTCCATCAGCGGCGTGACATTGGCCATGACCCAGTAGAAGTCGCCGTTCTTGCGCCGGTTCTTCACGGGCGCCGACCAGGGCAGGCCGGCCGAGATGGTGGCCCACATGTCGCGGAAGGCTTCCTCGGGCATGTCGGGGTGGCGGATCATGTTGTGGGGCTGGCCCAGCAGTTCTTCGCGCTCGTAGCCGCTGACCTCGATGAACATCGGGTTGCAGTAGAGGATGCGCCCCTTCAGGTCCGTGGTGGACACCAGGGTCTGGCCCTTGGGAAATGCGTATTCACGCGTGCTGACTGGCAGATTCACTCTCATAGGCGTGGTCCCTTGAAGAAGAAAAATCCTTCACGTCATTGCGGCCCTGGCTTACTGCAGGACCCGGTGGCTTGTTGTACCCCGATTCGTCGCATTTGAAACAAATCGCCACAAAACCTCCATTCGATTCAGACATCTGATTGCGCGCTCTCGATAGCGGGCGCACCGCCTTGAGGCATGCGACGCACCACCATGGCTCGGCCGCCGGGCGGCAGCCCCGAGGACAGCGCCCGCGCAGGGCTGCGCGCCCTGGCATGCCGCTTGCTTCATCCCGTGCGTGGCCATTGCAGGCCATGGGGGCAAGGCGCAACGAGGTGCCGCTGCCCCAGGGACAAAGGCGTCAACCCGCGCGCAGGCAGCAGCCGCGCAGTGGGGATGACGCCTTTTTGCTTTTCGAACCGATGCGGGGGCGCAATGAAGAAATCCAGGCTGGTGATGGTGGGCAACGGCATGGCCGGCGTGCGCACGCTGGAGGAGCTGCTCAGGATCGCGCCCGACCTCTACGAGATCACGGTATTCGGGGCCGAGCCCCACCCCAACTACAACCGCATCATGCTGTCGCCCGTGCTGGCGGGCGAGCAGCAGCTGGACGAGATCATCCTCAACGACTGGTCCTGGTATGCGCGGCACGGCATCACCCTGCATGCGGGCTGCCGCGTGCACGCAGTCGACCGCGCGCGCCGCGTGGTGCACGCCGTGGACGCGGCCGGACAGCCGGTGAGCGCCGAGTACGACCGGCTGATCCTGGCCACGGGCTCGCGCCCCTTCATGCTGCCCGTGCCCGGGCGCGAGCTGGAAGGCGTGCTGGGCTACCGCGACATTGCCGACACCCAAGCCATGATCGCGGCGGCCGCCAGCCACCGCCATGCCGTGGTCATCGGCGGCGGCCTGCTGGGTCTGGAGGCCGCCAACGGACTCATGAAGCGCGGCATGGACGTCACCGTGGTGCATGCAGGCGAACGCCTGCTGGACCGCCAGCTGGACGAGACCGCCGCCGCCTTGCTGCAGGCCTCGCTGGCCGAGCGCGGCATGCGCTTTCTGATGCAGGCCCAGACCCGGGCGCTGACGGGCGACGGCCAGGGCCGCGTGGCCTGCGTGCACCTGCAGGACGGGCGCGAGGCACCGGCCTCGCTGGTGGTCATGGCCGTGGGCATCCGGCCCGAAACCACGCTGGCCGAGCAGATGCACCTGCACGTGCAGCGCGGCATCGTGGTCAGCGACACGCTGCAGACCGTGACCGACCCGCGCATCTACGCCGTGGGCGAGTGCGCGGCGCACCGGGGCGTGGCCTACGGGCTGGTGGCGCCGCTGTTCGAGCAGGGCAAGGTGCTGGCCAACCACCTGGCGGAGATGGGCATCGGCCGCTATCCGGGCTCGCAGACCTCGGCCAAGCTCAAGGTCACGGGCATCCATCTGTTCAGCGCGGGCGACTTTCGCGGCGACGAGGGCACGGAGGAAATCGTGCTGAGCGACCCCGGCGCGGGCGTATACCGCAAGCTTGTGCTGCGCGGTGACAGGCTGGTCGGCGCCTGCCTGTATGGCGACACCCAGGACGGTGGCTGGTACTTCCGCCTGCTCCGCGATGGCGTGGCAGTGCAGGAACTGCGCGACCGCCTCATGTTCGGCGAAAGTCAAGCAGGCCAGGCCAGCAAGGCCAATCAGACCGACCCGGCCAGCGGCGCGTGACGGCGCCCGTGCCCTGCCCCTCCCTCATCCACCCCAGGCCCACCATGCAAGAAACCCGATCCACCTGCCCCTATTGCGGCGTAGGCTGCGGCGTCCTCATCGAAAGCGATGGTGCGCGCATCACGGGCGTGCGCGGCGATCCGGCGCACCCCGCCAACCACGGCCGCCTGTGCACCAAGGGCAGCACCCTGCACCTGACGGCCTCGCCCGCCCTGGCACAGCAGACGCGGCTGCTGCAGCCCGCGCTGCGTGCCACGCGCGGCGCGGCGCCCCAGGATGTGGGCTGGGATGCCGCACTGGACCTGGCCGCCGGCAGGCTGGCCTCCATCGTGCAGGAGCACGGCCCCGACGCCGTGGGCCTGTATGTGAGCGGCCAGTTGCTGACCGAGGACTACTACGTCTTCAACAAGCTGGCCAAGGGCCTGATCGGCACCAACAACATCGACACCAATTCGCGCCTGTGCATGAGCAGCGCCGTGGCCGGCTACAAGCTCACGCTGGGCGCCGACGCGCCACCGGCCTGCTACGAGGATGTGGACCATGCGGACTGCCTTTTCATCGCGGGCAGCAACGCGGCCTGGGCGCATCCCGTGCTCACGCGGCGCATCGAGCAGGCGCGTGCCGCGCGGCCGCAGATGAAGATCATCGTGGCCGACCCGCGCCGCACCGACACGGCCGGCATGGCCGACCTCTTCCTGCCGCTGCGCCCCGGCAGCGACACCCTGCTGTTCCACGGCATGCTGCACATCATGGAACTGGAAGGCTGGCTGGACCAGGCCTACATCGCACGCCACACCAGCGGCTTTGCCGACCTTCAGGCCCTGGTGCGGGAGGCCACGCCCGAGCGCGTGGGCGAGCTCTGCGGCCTGCCCCGCCACGACCTTTTCCAGGCCGCGCAGTGGTTCGCGCTGGGAGGAGATGCGCGGGACGGCGCCGCCCGTGGCGCAACGCTCAGCCTGTACTGCCAGGGCCTGAACCAGAGCAGCAACGGCACGGCCAAGAACGCCGCGCTGATCGGCCTGCACCTGGCCACGGGCCAGATCGGGCGCGCAGGCGCGGGACCGTTCTCGCTCACGGGCCAGCCCAATGCCATGGGTGGGCGCGAGGTGGGCGGGCTGGCCAATCTGCTGTCGGCCCACCGCGACCTGGCCAACCCGGCCCACCGCGCCGAAGTGGCCGCACTGTGGGGCGTGGACGCCGTGCCATCACGGCCCGGCAAGACCGCCGTGGAGATGTTCGAGGCCGCCGCCGAGGGCGAGATCCGCGCACTGTGGATAGCCTGCACCAACCCCGCGCAAAGCATGCCCGACCAGGCCCTGGTGCGGCGCGCACTGCAGCGGGCCGAATTCGTCATCGTGCAGGAGGCCTTTGCCACCACCGCCACCTGCGCCTACGCCGACCTGCTGCTGCCCGCCACCACCTGGGGCGAGAAGATCGGCACGGTGACCAACAGCGAAAGGCGCATCTCGTGCGTGCGCCCCGCCGTGGCCGCGCCGGGCGCCGCGCGCCATGACTGGCACATCGCCGTGGACTGCGCGCGGCGCATGGAAACGCGGCTGCGCCCGGGCCGGCCCAGCCTCTTCCCCTACGACACCGAGGACGCCGCCGCAGGCGCCGAAGCCATCTGGAACGAGCACCGCGAAAGCACGCGCGGGCGTGACCTGGACATCACCGGCCTGTCCTGGGATCTGCTGGACGCGCAAGGCCCCCAGCAATGGCCGCTGCCCGAAGGCGCAGCCCTGGGCCGCGCACGGCTCTACGAAGACGGCCGCTTTCCCACGCCCGATGGACGCGCCCGCTTTGCCCTGCTGCCCTGGCAGCCGCTGGCCGAGTCGCCCGATGCGAGCTACCCCTTCAGCCTGACCACGGGCCGGCTGCGCGACCAGTGGCACGGCATGAGCCGCACGGGCCAGCTGGGACGACTGTTCGGCCAGGCTGCCGAGCCCAGTGTGCAGATGCATCCGCAGGACATGGCCGAGCGCGGCCTGCGCGCGGGCGACCTGGTGCAGATGAGCAGCCGCCGCGGTGCCCTGCTGGTGCCGGTGCAGCCCGATGCCACGCTCGCGCCCTCCCAGCTCTTCATGGCCATGCACTGGGGCGGCGAGTACCTGGGCGGCACGGCCACGGGGGGCCTCAACGCACTGACCACGCCGGCCTTTTGCCCCGCATCCAAGCAGCCTGAACTCAAGCACACGGCCGTCAAGCTGCAAAAGGCCGCTCTGCCCTGGACCCTGCTGGCCATGGCCTGGCTGCCCGAGGACCGCGTGCTGGCCGTGCGCGAGCAGTTGTCCGCCCTCATGCCGCACTTCGGCTTTGCCAGCTGCGTGCCTTTCGGCAATGCCGTGCCGCTGCAGGACGCTGCCCGCGCCCGCCACGGAGTGCTGCTGCGCGCCGCCGCGCATGAGGCGCCCGACGACGCCCTCATCGCGCAGATCGAGTCCCTGCTGGGCCTGGATGCCGCCGACACCCTGCGCTACAGCGACCGCCGCCGCCAGCACAGCCGTGCGCTGCGGCTGGACCGCACCAGCCTGTCCACCACGGTCGAAGCCTTGCTGCTGGCCGGAGACACACGCGCCGGCAGCTGGCTGGGCACCCTGCTGAAGGACCAGTTGCCGGCCCAGGACTATGGGCGCCTGCTGCTCATGTCCTCGGCCTCGGCACCGCTGCCCCTGGCGCAGCGCACGCGCCAGGTCTGCGCGTGCTTCGACGTGGACGAGGCCGCCATCGAAGGCGTGCTTGCGCGCTGCGAGGGCAGCGACGATGCCCGCCTGGCCGCTTTGCAAGGCCAATTGCGCTGCGGCACCAACTGCGGCTCCTGCCTGCCTGAACTCAAGCGCCTGGTGCGCCACATCCCCGTTGCGCCCAGCCCGCAGGCGGCATGAAAGAGGCCATGGAACGACAGGTTTGCATATATAGCGAAAAGTAATGAAACCTGCGGGAAAATATGCGCCCACAGGATTCCACCCACGATCACCACGCCATGGGCATCAGCCAATACATCAAGGAAATAGGCCGCGGCGCACGCGGAGCCAAGGCGCTGGAGCGCGCGCAGGCCGCCGACCTGTTCGGCCAGGTGCTGGACGGGGGCGTCACCGATCTGGAGATCGGCGCCTTCTGCATCGCCATGCGCATCAAGGGCGAGACGGTAGAGGAGATGAGCGGCTTCCTGGATGCCGTGCATGCGCGCGCCGCGCGCTTTCCCGCATCGGCCCATGGCCGCCCCGTGATCGTGCTGCCCAGCTACAACGGCGCGCGCCGTCTGCCCGTGCTCACGCCCCTGCTGGCCCTGCTGCTGGCGCGCGAAGGCCTGCCCGTGCTGCTGCACGGCATGCGCACCGAGGCGCGGCGCATCCTGGCCAGCGATGTGCTGCAGGCGCTGGGCATTGCGCCGCTGCAGGCACCCCAGGCACTCGATGGCGGCCAGGTGGCCCATCTGCATACCGAACACCTGCATCCGGCGCTGGCCCGGCTGCTGTCCGTGCGCGAGGTCATCGGCCTGCGCAATCCGGGCCACAGCGTGGTCAAGCTGCTGGCGCCCTGCGACGGCCCGTCCTTGCTGGTGACGGCCTACACCCATCCCGAGTACCTGCCCATGCTGCACGGCACCTTCGGGACGCTGGGCATGAATGTGCTGCTCTCGCGCGGGCTGGAAGGCGAGGTCGCGGCCGACCCGCGCCGGCTGCCGCGCTACGACGGATTCGTCGCAGGCGCCCACCAGCTGCTGGCCGAGCAGCAAAGCGGCACGGCCTCCGAAATCCCGGGCCTGCCCGCCGAGATCGACGTGGACACCACGGCGCGCTACACCGAGGCCGTGCTTGCGGGCCGCCTGCCCGTGCCGCCGGCGCTCACGCGCCAGGTGGAACACATCGTCCACCTTGCCGATCAGATTCGCTGAACACCCCAGAAAAACGGAGCCCCGCCATGACGACCCCGTCCCACACCCCCGCAAACACCGCCCGGCGCGGCAGCTGCACCCTGGTCGGCGCCGGCCCCGGCGACCCGGAGCTGCTGACCATCAAGGCCCTCAAGGCCATACAGGCGGCCACCGTGCTGCTGGTCGATGACCTGGTCAGCGATGCCATCGTGGCCCATGCCTCGCCCACGGCGCGCATCGTCTACGTGGGCAAGCGCGGCGGCTGCAAGAGCACGCCCCAGGCCTTCATCGAAAAGCTCATGCTGTCCGCCGTGCAGGATGGCGAGACGGTGGTGCGCCTCAAGGGCGGCGACCCCTTCATCTTCGGGCGCGGCGGCGAAGAGGTGGAGCATCTGCGCGAGGCCGGCATCGAGGTCCAGGTCGTCAACGGCATCACGGCCGGCCTGGCCGGGCTCACCAGCCTGGGCGCGCCGCTCACGCACCGCGACCGGGCGCACGGCGTGGTCTTCATCACCGGCCACGCCAAGCCCGGTGACAGCGGCACGGACTGGCGCCAGCTGGCCGCCACCGCGCGCGATGCCCGGCTCACCCTGGTGATCTACATGGGCGTGAGCAGCGTGGAACACATCCGCGCCGAGCTGCTGCACGGCCTGCCCGCCGCCACGCCCGTGGCCGTGATCCAGCACGCCAGCCTGCCGCAGCAGCGCCATGCACTGGCCACGCTGGACACGCTCGTGCAATGCATTGCCGACACCGGCCTGGGCAGCCCCAGCGTCATCGTCGTTGGAGATGTGGTCCATGGCATTCGGGCAATGGCCGAACCCCAGGAGCAGCCCAACCCTGCGGTTGCTGCCGCCTGAGTGCCGAGCTGCAACAAAGAAAAAATCTATCGATAGATAAAATCATTAGTTTTCATTAAAAATCTCCTGTTGGTTGCCGAAAACAGCGTCTAGACCGTTTTCGCAGGCCGTCAGCTGCGCCGGACGGCGGCAGCGCCACCGGGGGATTCAATGAAAACATCAAGCCGTACTCTCACTTCCACAGCGACGCAGGCATGGTGGCCGGCATGCCGACACCTGGCGGCCCAACTGCTGGCCGGCTGCGCACTTGGCATGGCCATGCCCATGCCCGGCCTGGCCAGCGGCGCCGACATGGTGCTGGCCACGCGCGTCACGGCAGGCGCCAAGCCCTGGCTCACGCCTGCGCACCACCAATGGCTGCAGGCGCGCGGGCCGCTGACGCTGGGCATTTCCACGCCGGACCATCCGCCGCTGGGCATGATCGATGGCGATCGCTTCCAGGGCATCACGGCCGACCACCTGGGCCTGCTTTTTCCCACGCCCGTGCGCTTCAAGTCCTATGGATCGCGTGCGGCCGTGCTCGATGCGCTGCGCCGCGGCGAGATCGACCTGGCCTGCGGCGGCACCGAGCTGGAAGCCGAGCGCGCCGACCTGGCCCTGAGCGTGCCCTACCTGCCCAGCCAGCCCGTGCTGGTCTCCCCGTCGAATGCTCCCTTCGACGCCCGGCGCCGGGGTGCGCGGCTGGCCTTGACGCCCGACCAGCTGCTGCGCTCCCAGGTGGCTGCCGCCTACCCCCTCAGCGAGCTGCTGACCTATGAAACACCCCGCCGCGCGCTGGAGGCGCTGAGCCTGGGCGAGATCGACGGCTTCGTCGGCGACACGGTCACGGTGCACTACCTGATCCAGGCCAACTACCTGCTCAACCTGCGCGTGCAGGGCTTTGCGCCCATAGAAAGCCGTGGCTTCGGCATGCTGGTGAGGCATGGCGATGCACAGCTGAAGGCCTACCTGGACCAGGCCCTGCCCAGCATCACCGTGCAGCACGGCGACGACATCCTGCGCAGCTGGAGTGGAAGCCGCCGCCCGCTGCTGGGCGGCGACCGCGTGGCGCTGACGCCCTCGGAAAAGCAGTGGCTGGATGCCCATCCGCGCATTCCCGTGGTGCTCAACGGCTCGCTGGGTCCGCTGGGACAGCTCGATGCCGACCGCCAGGCCCAGGGCATCGGCCCCGACTACCTGGACCTGATCAGCCGCCGCGCCGGCCTGCAGTTCGAGTACATCGCCGCGCGCAACTATTCCGAACTCGAAACCATGCTGGGCTCCGGCAAGGCCCTGCTCACCCCGGCGTACACCTCGCCGCCCACGGCCTCGCCCGATATCAGGCTGCTGCCGCCCTATCTGCGCAGCACGGTCGTGGTGATGGCCCGGCCCGAGGCCAACGTAGGCACCCCGCGCGACAAGCCCATACACCATCTCCAGGGACTGGAGGGCAAGCGCGTGGCCATGGTGGCGGGCTTCTTTCTCGAAAGCACGATGCGCAGGGAGCATCCGAGCATACGGCTGCAGCTGTATGCCGACCTGACCCAGGCCCTGGCCAGCGTGGCGGCCAATGACAGCGATGCCTTCGTGGGCAACGACTACGCGGCGCGCTATGCCAACGCCCAGCAATTGGGCAGCCGGCTGCAGCTCACCGGCATCCTGGACGACTACACCCGCCCCATCAGCCTGGCCGTGCACGCCGCCGAACCTGAACTGCTGGGCATCCTGGAAAAGGCCCAGCTGTCCATCGCACCCGAAGAGGTGGCCGAGATCGTCCACCACTGGGCGCCGCACCATAACGGCAACGGCGCGAGCTTCTGGCGCGAGCACCGCCAGCGCCTGCTGCTGCTGGCCGGGGCGCTGGCCCTGGTCACGGTCATCTCCCTGGTCTGGGGCTTTTACCTGAGCCGCCAGATGCGCAGGACACGCCGGGCCGAGCGGCGCGCCGAGGCCGCCAACCAGGCCAAGAGCCTGTTTCTGTCCACCACCAGCCACGAGATACGCACGCCGCTGAGCGCCGTCATCGGCCTGCTGGAACTGGCGCAGGACCGGGAAAAGCTCGGCCTGCCCCACCGCGATATGCTGGCCTCCGCCCACAAGGCCGCCCAGGGCATGCTGCTGTTGCTGGGCAATGTGCTGGATCTGCACCGCATCGAGTCGGGCCATATCGACTCCACGCTCCAGCCCGTGGCACTGCGCCCGCTGATCGAAGACATGGCCCCGCTGCTGCAAGGCCTGGCCCACGGCAAGCGGCTGTCGCTGCGCACCGAAGTGGGCAGCGGCGTGGACCACAGCGTGACGGCCGACCCGCTTCACCTCAAGCAGGTGCTGTTCAACCTGCTCAGCAATGCCATCAAGTTCACCGAGCGCGGCAGCGTCACCCTGCGCGCGCATGGCGCCAGCCGGCATGACCGCCTGCTGCTGCAGATGGAGGTCGAGGACACGGGCATCGGCATTGCGCCGCAGGACCAGGCCCGGCTGTTCCAGCCCTTCTCGCAGGTGGAAGGCGCCCACCAGGACAGGGCCTTTGGCAGCGGCCTGGGCCTGAGCATCACGCGGCGCCTGCTGGAGCACATGGGGGGAACCATCACGGTGGACAGCGCACCGGGCCGAGGCTCGCGCTTCACGGTCAGGCTGAGCCTGCCACTGGTGGAGCCGGACCACCGCATGCAGGCCGACGTCACGCCCGCGTCAGAGGGAATATTGCCCCTGGTCCTGCCCGCCTCGGTGGCGCTGCAAGGAAAGCCTCAGGCCAGTGCCGAGCCCCTGCCCGCATCACAGCCCGGGTCCGGGTCCGACCTCAGAATCCTGGCCGTGGAAGACTATCTGTTCAACCGCGAGCTGCTCAAGAGCCAGCTGGCCGCGCTGGGCCACGGCATCTGCCTGGCCGGCGATGGACAGGAAGCCTGGGCACGCTGCCTGGTCGAGTCCTTCGATCTCATCATCACCGATGGACGCATGCCGCTCATGGACGGCTTCGAGTTCATCCGGCGCCTGCGCCAGCGCGAGGCCGAAAACCAGCTGCGCCGCTGCCGCGTGATCGCACTGACCGCCAGCCCCGAAGCCTCCGAAGCGCTGCGCTACCTGCAGGCCGGCGCCGACGAGGTGCTGTCCAAGCCGGCTGCCATGGAAGACCTCAGGCGCGTCATCGAACAGGTGCGGAACGAGCTGCAGGGCGGCACGCCCGGCACCTGGCATCCGCCGCCCGCCGCGCCCTCCACGCTCAGCCCGGCCTGACCGTGCTGCTGGCCGTCACGCGGCTTTGCTCGAAGCGCTGGGCCAGCTCGCGGCGCAGGTCCTTGCGGATCAGCGCAGCCTGCCAGCGGCGCCTTTCCTCGTCGTTGGACGGCACCAGCGTCGGCACGGCGGCCGGCTGCTTGTTCTCGTCCACGGCCACCATGGTGAAAAAGCAGCTGTTCACATGGCGCACCACCTGGGTGCGGATGTCCTCGGCCACCACCTTGATGCCGATCTCCATCGACGACTTGCCCGTGTGGTTGACGCTGGCCAGGAACGTCACCAGCTCGCCCACGTGGATGGGCTGCAGGAACATCACCTGGTCCACGCTCAGCGTGACCACATAGCGGCCCGCGTAGCGGCTGGCGCAGGCATAGGCCACCTGGTCGAGCTGCTTGAGAACGGCGCCGCCATGGACGTTGCCCGAAAAGTTCGCCATGTCGGGCGACATGAGCACAGTCATGCTCAGCTGGTGCGATGGGAAATTCATCACGGGATTCTAGGAAAAAGCGCCATTGCGCGAGAATGGGCGCCCTTTTGCCCCCCGAGTGACGTTTTTGTGACCTCTTCCCTCTCTTTCGACGCCATCGTCATCGGCGCCGGCGCGGCCGGTCTGTTCTGCGCGGCCCAGGCCGGACAGCGTGGCCTGTCGGTGCTGCTCCTGGACCACGCGGAGAAGGTGGCAGAGAAGATCCGCATCTCGGGCGGTGGCCGCTGCAACTTCACCAACCGCGACCTGGACGTGCGCGCACCCCACAAGCACTTCGTGGGCGGCAACCCGCAGTTCTGCCGCTCGGCCCTGTCGCGCTACACGCCGGCCGACTTCATTGCGCTCATGGACAGGCACGGCATCGCCCACCATGAAAAGCACAAGGGCCAGCTGTTTGCCGACCGCTCGGCCGAAGACATCATCGCCATGCTGCTGGCCGAATGCCAGGCCGGCGGCGTGCAGCGCTGGCAGCCCTGCAAGGTCGATTCCGTGGCGCACTCGGACGGCCAATACCGCCTACAGACCAGCCGGGGCGCCGTGCAGGCGCCCAGCCTGGTCATCGCCACGGGCGGCCTGTCCATCCCCAAGATCGGCGCCACCGACTTCGGCTACCGCCTGGCCCAGCAATTCGGCCTGCCCCTGGTCGAACGCACGCCGGGCCTGGTGCCGCTGACCTTCGATGGCGACGCCTGGGCCCCCTACGCCCAGCTCGCGGGCCTGGCCCTGCCCGTGGAGATCAGCACCGGCAGCAAGAAAGAGCGCATGGCCTTCATGGAAGACCTGCTGTTCACGCACCGGGGCCTGTCGGGCCCGGCCGTGCTGCAGATATCGAGCTACTGGAAGCCCGGCACGCCCCTGAGCATCAACCTCGCGCCCGAGGTGGACCTGCAGGGCGAGCTGCTCAGGGCCAAGTCGCGCTCGCGCAAGCTCATCGCCAATGAACTGGCGCAGTGGCTGCCCTCGCGACTGGCCGATGCCTGGGTGCAGCAGGATGCTGCCTGGCAGCGCCCCATTGCCGAAGCCTCCGACAAGGCCCTGAACCAGCTGGCCGAGCGCCTGTCACGCTGGGAGATCGTGCCCACGGGCACGGAAGGCTACAAGAAGGCGGAAGTGACGCTGGGCGGCGTGGACACGCGGGCGCTCTCGCAGCAGACCATGGAATGCAAGACCCAGCCGGGCCTGTACTGCATTGGCGAAGTGGTGGATATCACCGGCTGGCTCGGGGGATACAACTTCCAATGGGCCTGGGCCAGTGGGCACGCCTGTGCGCAGGCCTTGCCTTCTGCCTGATTTGTCAGACCGCTTTCGTCTCGCGTATAATCGCCCGCTTTGCTGGCAATCGCCCCGTCGGCCAATACTAGTTAACTTTGGACGGGGACCAACCGCTGAACATGGCTCTCAGGCCCGATCTTCCCGGGAACCCGCTGTCAGCACAGATATCTGGAAATCTAGCTAATGACCACCATCCGCGTAAAAGAAAACGAGCCCTATGAAGTTGCCCTGCGCCGCTTCAAGCGCACTATCGAAAAGCTCGGCCTGCTGACCGACCTGCGCGCTCGCGAGTTCTACGAGAAGCCCACTGCCGAACGCAAGCGCAAGAAGGCTGCCGCCGTCAAGCGTCACTACAAGCGCGTTCGCAGCATGCAGCTGCCCAAGAAGCTGTACTGATCAGCCCTTGACCAGCCGGCTCTCGTCAGCCGCAAAACCCGCGCTCGGGACGCCAGGCGCGGGTTTTTTGTTTTTTTGTTCCGTGTTTTCCGACGCCATCACCTCAGGAGAAAAGCCATGAGCCTCAAGGCCCAGATCACCGAAGACATGAAGACCGCCATGCGCGCCAAGGACAGCGAGCGCCTGGGCACCATCCGCCTGCTGCAGGCAGCGATGAAGCAAAAGGAAGTCGATGAGCGCATCGAGCTGGACGACGCCGCCGTCATCGCCATCGTGGACAAGCTGATCAAGCAGCGCAAGGACAGCATCGCCGCCTTCGAGGGCGCGGGCCGCCAGGACCTGGCCGACAAGGAAAAGGCCGAGATGGCCGTGCTGACCGCCTACCTGCCCGAGCGCATGTCGGCCGAGGAAGTGGCCACCGCCGTCAAGGCCATCGTGGCCGAGTTGGGCGCATCCGGCCCCGGCGACATGGGCAAGGTCATGGGCGCGGTCAAGGCGCAACTGGCAGGCAAGGCCGACATGGGCCAGGTCTCCGCCGCAGTGAAGGCCGCCCTGGCAGGCTGATCCCCGGCCAGTCCGCTGCAGCAGCCGCCCCGCTCAGGGAGCGGCTGCCATCCACTCCTTCTTGAAGTGTTCCTGCAGGAACTCCACGCACACCCGCACCTTGGCCGACAGCTGCAGCCGCGTCGGATACACAGCCCAGACATTGGCCTCCTGCCGCCATTCGGGCAACACCTGCACCAGGCGCCCGGCCTGCAGATGGGCGCCCACATCCCATAGCGAGCGCAGCGCAATGCCGCGACCGTCCACGGCCCACTGCACCACCATCTCGCCGTTGTTGGCCGACAGCGGCCCCGTGACCTTCACCGCCTGCTCGGCCGCGCCCGCGCGCAGCCGCCACACGCCAAAGGCCTGGTCGCGCTCCTTGATGGCCAGGCAGTCATGGGCCGACAGCTCGGCCGGCGTGCGCGGCGTGCCACGGCGCGCCAGGTAGGCAGGCGCGGCGCACAGCACGCGGTGGTTGTCGGCCAGGCGCCGCGCAATCAGGTGGGGCGCGATCTCGTCGCCCACGCGCACATCCAGATCGAAGCCCTCGCCCGCCACATCCACCAGCCGGTCGAACACGTCCAGCCGCACCTGCAGCCCCGGATGGCGCTCCACCAGCCTGGAAAGCGCGGGCGCGATCACATGCCGCCCGAAACCGAAGCTGCTGCTCACGCGCAGCAGGCCGCGCGGCTCGCTGCGCGTGATGGCCACCTCCTGCATCAGCTGGTCCATGTCGTCGAGGATGCGCTGCGCCCAGTGGAAGACGCGCTCGCCCTCCTCGGTCACGGCCACGCGGCGCGTGGTGCGGTGCAGCAGCTTCACGCCCAGCTCTTCCTCCAGCAGGCGGATGCGCTTGCTCACATAGGCGGGCGAAGCCCCCAATTCCTCGGCCGCAGCGGCAAAGCCGGATTTGCGGGCCACCACGGTGAAGACGCGCAGGTCTTCGGGAGACGGCTGTTTATTCACGATCTGTAAATAATGGAACCACAGTTGGCCGATTGTATTTAGCCCTGGCGCAGCCAACAATGCCATGCATGCGGCCAGGCTGTCAGCGGCGCCGCTTCATATCAATCCATTCCAAGGACAGACACCATGCAAGACACATTCAAGATCGCCGTCATCGCCGGTGACGGCATTGGCAAGGAAGTCATGCCCGAAGGCCTGCGCGCCCTGGAAGCTGCCGCCAGCCGCTTTGCGATCAAGCTCGAATTCCACCATTTCGACTGGGCCCACTGCGACTACTACCTGGCCCACGGAAAAATGATGCCCGACGACTGGAAGGCGCAGCTGTCCGGCATGGATGCCATCTTCTTCGGCGCCGTGGGCTGGCCCGCCACCGTGCCCGACCATGTCTCGCTGTGGGGCTCGCTGCTCAAGTTCCGCCGCGAGTTCGACCAGTACATCAACCTGCGCCCCGTTCGCCTGTTCGAGGGCGTGCCCTGCCCGCTGGCCGGCCGCAAGCCCGGCGACATCGACTACTACGTGGTGCGCGAGAACACCGAAGGCGAGTACACCTCGCTGGGCGGCATCATGTACGAGGGCACGGACCGCGAGATCGTGATCCAGGAATCGGTCTACTCGCGCAAGGGCGCCGAGCGCCTGCTCAAGTACGCCTTCGACCTGGCCCAAAGCCGCGAGCGCAAGCACGTCACCCTGGCCACCAAGAGCAACGGCATCGCCATCAGCATGCCCTGGTGGGACCAGCGCGCCGAGGACGTGGCCAAGGCCTACCCGGAAGTCACGCTGGACAAGCAGCACATCGACATCCTGACCGCGCGCTTCGTGCTGCAGCCGGGCCGCTTCGACGTGGTGGCCGCCACCAACCTGTTCGGCGACATCCTCAGCGACCTGGGCCCGGCCACCACGGGCACCATCGGCCTGGCTCCCTCGGCCAACCTCAATCCCGACCGCAGCTTCCCCAGCCTGTTCGAGCCCGTGCACGGCTCGGCGCCCGACATCTACGGCAAGAACATCGCCAACCCCATCGCCATGGTCTGGTCGGCGGCGCTGATGCTGGACTTCCTGACCCACGGCCAGGGCGCAGGCCGCGCAGCCCATGACGCCATCGTCTCGGCCATCGAGGAAGTCATCAGGAGCGGCCCGCGCACGCCCGACCTGGGCGGCACGGCCAGCACCACCGAGGTGGGCCAGGCCATCGCCCGGCGCATCGCTGCCGCCTGAGGCGCCGCGCCGGGGTTCATGCCGCCCGGCAGCCTGGCTTACCGGCCCATGCGGCCCCTGGGCAGCCTGCCGGCCCCCATCCCGGCCGCCAGCAGGCTCAGCATGACCAGCGCCACGGTATGCAGGGCCGGCACAGGCGTGGGCACCGGCGCCGCCACCACGGCCTGTGTGAAGCCCTGGCTCATCGGGGCGTGGACTGCATCCCCGCTGTAGTCGACCACAAGGCCGTGGGATCCGGCCGCCACGGGCAGCCGGACCGTGATGCTGGCGGCGCCGCCAACCAGGGGCGCCGACCCCAGCTGCGCCCCGTTGTACGAGACCGTGATGCTGCCCGAGGGGAGCGCCGCCGCCATCGCCCGCAGCGCCCCCCGTCGGTCCTGCGCCCCGGTCACGGCCGACACGCTGATGGTCACATCGTCGCCGGGCCGGGAAGGGTTGGGGGTCGAGGTGATCGCCAGGGTGGTTGTGGCCTGGGCGATCTGCACGCTTTGCTGCTGCCTTGCCGCCGCCTCGTAGTTCGCATCGCCGGCCTGGTCTGCCAGGATGCGGCAGGGTCCCGGCGCAATGAAGGAGACAGAACCGCCCGCGATGGTGCAATGGGCAGCCGTCGCCGCATCCACGGAGAACACCACCGCCTTGCCGGAAGCCCCGCCCGTTGCTGCCACGGCATAGGTATCGCCCACCTTGGCGGCCGCTGGCGCCACGGAAGTGAAGGCAATGGCCTGCGGGCCCTTGCCGATGCTCAGGGACAGGACTTGCCGGGCCGCAGGCAGATGGTTGGCATCCCCCTGCTGATCGGCGGCCAGCAGGCAGTTGTCCGTACCCGCCAGCCTGCCGGACACCTCGGCACCGCTGACGGAGCACGCCGCCGGCGTCAGGGAGCTGAACTGCACGGCCTGGGACGAGCCACCGCCGGCGGCGCTCAGAGCCACCCGTGCATCCACGACCAGGGGCGCCGGCATGCTCCAGACGATGTTCTGCGCAGCAGGCTGCACCGTCACCGGGTAAGCCACCTCGGGGGCGGGACCATAGGTCGCGTCGCCGCCCTGCCGGGCCGTCATCGTGCAAGTGCCTGCGGAATGGAAGCTGAACACCCCTGCGGCATCGACAGTGCAAACCTCTGGCGCAGATGCGGAAAACGTCACGGCCAGGCCGGAGGTAGCCGTTGCAACGGGCGTGAATGTCGTGCCGAAGGTTTGCGCCGACGGCTGCGCAAAGTCGATGGTCTGCTCCAGCCTGAGCGTGGTGAAGGGCACGCTGGCCACGTCCGGCTGCACGCGGCCTGCGCCATCCCTGGCGATGAAGTGCAGCCTGTAGGCCGTATTCACCGCCAGCCCCCCGATATCGATATCGTGGACCACGCCTGCCGTCATGCCGACCGGGGAGCCGCCGGCCTGCAGCGTGGCGGCATCCGGCGCCGCGGCGGCCGCAGCAAGCACCTGCCAGTAGCCCGTGCCGTCCCGGTCCAGCGCCACGCGGGCCTTGGCCGTCACACCGCCCGCCTGCGGGTCGACGACGGGAGCCAGACTGAAGACCGGGCGGCCCAGCACATAGCCGGCAAACCCAGGGTTTTGCGCTGCATGCCACCCATCGGACAGGGATGACAGACCCGCCCAGACCGCATTGGCGGGGATGGACGATGCGTCCATGGCGAGCAGGGTCTGGATGCCATCGAGCGAATAGTGGAAAACAGTGCTGTCGATGGGGCGCGGGAGGGAGGACCCCTCGATCTGAAAGGAGCTGATCGTGGCCCAGGCTGCCGCTGCGGGAATTCCCATGGGATCGCTCGTCCGCAGGACCTGGCCCTGGTAGCTGTATGTGTAGTCCTCGTTCCAACTGTTGAGACCCCAGCCGTCATCCCAGTAGTTGGAAGGGGTGACCCAATCCGCAGTGGAGGGCGGCGAGCCGCCTTGCTGCACCACGCCGCCCACGCTGAACGTGTATTCGGTCACCATGGACGTATACCAAGCGTTGGACTGCGTCTGGTAGCCCGTCATGACCAGCCCCTGCGCCGGCGCGGCCACGGCCGCGACGCAATGCAGGCCGGCTCCGAATACCACCACCCACGGCATCATGGCCCTGGAAAATTCCGCCTGAAGGCGACTGCCTCGTTCTCTCACATGCACTCCCGTTTCAACTTGCTGTTCTTCTGGTCCGTGCCGGGGGTACCGGCAATGCAGGAGCCTAGCGGCCGCACCTGCCCGCGCCTTGACTGCGCGTTGCGCTTTTCTTGACAGTGCGTCCCGCCCCCTGCGCAACGCGGGCTGCCGCACCACCGTCCGTTCATTCGCCACCAAACGCCTGCTGCCCCCGGCCCTGCAAAGCGGCGATATGCCGGCCAACCGGGCCGTCGTCTGGGCGCGGAGATGGCGGCATTGCCCCCGCCGCAGGCCCCTGGCCGGCGAACAGGGCAAGATGACCGGCTGCGGCATTCGGGCCGCTCAGACACAGCACGGAATCTCCATGAAGCACTACGACTACATCGTCATCGGCGGCGGCAGCGGCGGCATTGCATCGGCCAACCGCGCCGCCATGCACGGGCGCCACTGCGCGCTGATCGAAGCCGGCGAGATCGGCGGCACCTGCGTCAACGTGGGCTGCGTGCCCAAGAAGGTCATGTGGCATGCGGCCCAGATCGGCGAGGCCATGCACCGCTACGGCCCCGACTACGGCTGGGATGCCACCGTCGAGGGCCTGGACTGGCAGCGCCTGCTGGACAGCCGCAGCGCCTACATCGACCGCATCCATGCCTCGTATGAAAGCGGCCTGGCGCGCAACAAGGTCGAGCTGATCCAGGGCTTTGGCCGCTTCGTGGATGCGCGCACCGTGGAGGTGGGCGGCCAGCGGCTCAGTGCCGACCACATCCTCATCGCCACGGGCACGCGCCCGGCACGGCCCGACATACCTGGCGCCGAGCTGGGCATCGACTCCGACGGCTTCTTCGCCCTCAAGGCCCTGCCTGCGCGCACGGCCGTGGTGGGCGCCGGCTATATCGCCGTGGAGATTGCCGGCGTGCTGCACGCGCTGGGCTCGCAGACCCATCTGTTCCTGCGCCAGAACTCGGCACTGCGCGGATTCGATCCGCTGCTGAGCCAGACCCTGATGGAGATCATGGAGGCCGAAGGCCCCGCCGTGCACCGCCAGGCCACCCCGAAGGCCGTGGTCCGCAATGCCGACGGCAGCCTGGATCTGCAACTGCAGGACGGCAGCAGCCACACCGTGGACTGCGTGGTCTGGGCCGTGGGCCGCAGGCCCGACACCTCGGGCCTGAACCTGGAGGCCGCAGGCGTGGCGCTGCAGGACAGCGGCCACATCGCGGTGGACAAGTTCCAGGACACCAATGTGCCCGGCATCCACGCCGTGGGCGACATCACGGGCCGCATCGAACTCACGCCCGTGGCCGTGGCCGCAGGCCGGCGCCTGTCCGAGCGCCTGTTCAACGGCAAGACCGGCGAGCACCTGGACTACGACAACGTGCCCACCGTGGTCTTCAGCCACCCGCCCATCGGCACCGTGGGCCTGACCGAGCCGCAGGCGCGCGAGCGATTTGGCGACGATCAGGTCAAGATCTACCAGTCGGCCTTCACCGCCATGTACACGGCGGTCACGCGCCACCGCCAGCCCGCGCGCATGAAGCTGGTCTGCGTGGGCCCCGAGGAACGCATCGTGGGCATACACGGCATCGGCCTGGGGATGGACGAGATGCTGCAGGGCTTTGCCGTGGCACTCAAGATGGGCGCCACCAAGCGCGACTTCGACGATACCGTGGCCATCCACCCCACGGCGGCAGAAGAGTTCGTGACCATGCGCTGAACGGCGCGCACCACCTGCCTTCGGCGGTTGACCACCGGCCTGGGCAGGGCACGCGCCGGGCGAGCGCGAAGCCGCCCAGGTCGGCGAAGGCATCGGGAATGGCCGTGAGCAGGCCGATCTGCGCCGTGCTCCTGACGCCAGCCTCGCGGACGCTGGTGGGCAGCCACAAGCTGCGCGCGATCCGCATCCGGCTCCGCTCCTCCTCCTTCTCCTTCTCCTTTTCCTTCCCCCGACATGGACCTCCTGCCCCTGCATGCCGCCGCTGCCTGCATGGCTATGGGCTGACATTTCAGCTGCCTGCGGTGCATTTCCACCGTCCAGGGTCCTGCGTCGCCACGCTGGCCCGGTGGAAACATCCGTCCACCGCGGGAATTTCAAGCGCCTACGCTCAAACACCCTATTCAATAGCCAAAAACAAATAAAGTATTTTCCCGATAGTCAAGTCAAATCGAAAAATTCACAATCCTTGTACGCGGGGAAAAAGAGGCATTGCTCCATGGAAAGCCTTGGTGTTTCTTTGTAGGCAATCCGACTTAATTCGAGTGCATACACCTTGATTTTCCACATCAACCCAGCAGCCATGGGTCGAGAGCCGCGATCGGAGCCCAGGAGACATCCCATGCCCAGACTGCATTCGAAGACAGGGCATGGCGAGCCCGCGCCAGGCGGCATGCAGGCCAGCTTCTGGCCCCTGCGGCAAACGCACGCGCTGGGCAGCAGGCTGAAAGCAGTGTTCGCGCTGGAGGCCTTCCACCGTGCGGGCAGCGGCGCCGGGAGCCGCTTGGCCGATGAAGCCTTCTTGGCCCGCAGCGCCTATGGGGCTGAGCAGCGGCCGGGGCGCAACACCACACTCAACAAGGAGACAGATCCATGACAACCGATGTACTCGATGCCCGGTCCCCGTTGACCGGGTCGCGCAACGCGGGCCACCCTCTGCCGGCGGACCGCATGATCGTGGGCGCGCCCACGGGCGGCTGAGGAGCAGGTCATGCACGAAGCCCCCCGCCCCACCCTCCCGCCCATCGGCTGCAACGGCCGTGGCGTGCAGCGCTCCTCGCGCCACCAGCCCATCGGCCTGCAGGAGCTGCCCATACGCGAGCAGTTCCGCCTCGTCAGCGAGACCGGCGTGTTCGACTGCTTCGACCGCCTGCCGCTGCGCCACCAGCTGGCCGACTACGAGTCGGCCATCGCCGAATTCAAGCTGCCCGTGCACACCGCCAGCTGGTTCTACCGCCTGGGCGAGGACGAGGTCCTGCTGGCCGGCAACCTGCGCATCTGCCGCGAGATCGGCGTGCGCTGCCACAACATCATGACCTTCAAGCACCACCGCGACGGCCATGTGCTGTCCGATGTGGAAATTGCCGAACACTATCTGCGGGTCTATGACGACGCCATGGGCCTGGGCGTGGAGCCCAGCTTCGCGCTGCATGTGAACACGTGGACCGAAGACTTCCTGCGCGTGCGCAGCGTGGCCGGGCGCGTGCAGGCACGCGGCGTGCCCTTTCACTTCACGCTGGACTACAGCCATGTGAACTTCAAGATCGGCAACCCGGCCGAGCTGGACCGGTCTGGCGTGCGCGGGCTGCTCGAGCGCGGCGAACTGGTGCTGGACCCGTTCGAGCCCGGCTCGCTGTGCGAACAATGGCTGGACATGGGCATCGTGCGCTGGGCCCAGCTGCGCGCGGCCGGCCCCAACCAGCCCCTGAACCTGTGGCACCGCGACGAGGACGGCAGCCCGGGCCGGGGCATCCAGTACCCCATGCTGCGGCCCGGACCCGGCGAATGGCATTCGCCCTGGCATGCCTACCTGCTGGAGCCCTCCAAAGAGGCCATCCGCAAGGTGCTGGCCTGCCACCATGCGCAGCCGCACAGCCCGCTGCGCTACCTCACCACCGAATTCATCAATCTCCCCGACTACGGCCTGGGCGCAGGCTATGACCTGCTGGAGCAGAACGTGGCGGCCGCGCGCTTCATGCGGCAAGCCTGGGACGAGATCTGCGCCCGCCCCGTACTCCGGGCCTCCTGCGAAGGTGCAGCATGAACCCCGCACAACACCCCCAAGGCCATGCCGTCATCATCGGCGCCGGACACGCCGGTGGCACCCTGGCCGCCCTGCTGCGCCAATACGGCCACCCGGGCCCGATCACTGTGGTCGGCGGCGAGGACCTGCCGCCCTACCTGCGCCCGCCGCTGTCCAGGGCCTGGCTGCAGCAGGCCATGGGCCCGGACGAGCTGTTGCCGCGGCCCGCCGGCGCCTCCGCGGACCAGGCCATCGCCCTGCGCCCGGGCATGCGCGCCATGGCCATAGAGCCGGGCTCGCGGCAGGTGGCGCTGAACGACGGATCGGTGCTGCACTACGAACACCTGGTCATTGCCACAGGCTCCGCGCCGCGCTGGCTGGTCCTGCCCGGGGATGAGCGGCCTGGCATCACCTACCTGCGCACCATGGAAGACGCGCAGGCGCTGCGGGGCCATCTGCAGACCGCACGCTGCCTGGCCATCATCGGCGGCGGCTATGCGGGCCTCGAAATCGCTTCCACGGCCCGCAAGCTGGGCGTGCAGGTCCGGATCATCGAGCGCGAAGGCAGGCTGCTGACGCGCAGCGCCTCGCCGCAGATGGCTGCGCATCTGCTGCAGCTGCATGCAGGCCAGGGCGTGGAGGTGCATTTCAATGCAGCGGTCGCCGCCATCCAGGGAGACAGCCCCACCCGCATCACGGCCCTGTGGATGGCCGATGGCTCCCGACTGGAGTGCGATGCCGTGCTCATCGGCGTGGGCGCGGCGCCCTGCATGGAACTGGCGCAATCCCTCGGCCTGGACTGCGCTGACGGCATTGCCGTGGATGGCGAAGGCCGCACCGCCATGAACGGCATCTACGCCATAGGCGATGCCACGCGCCGCCCGCTGGCCGGCTACCCCGGGCTGCACCGGCTCGAAAGCGTGCCCAGCGCGCTCGAACAGGCCCGGCGCGCGGCCTGCGCCATCACGGGCAGCGAACTGCCCGCCCATGAAACGCCCTGGTTCTGGTCCGATCAGTACGACACCAGGCTGCAGATCGCCGGCCTGCCCGGCCAGGGCGACCAGACCGTGCTGCGCGGCAACCCGGCCAGCGGCAGGTTCGCCGTCCTGCACCTGCGCGGTGGCCAGCTGTGCGCCGCCGAATGCGTGAATTCGCCGGGCGAATTCATGGCTGCGCGCAAGGCCATCGCCGCCACGCACTGCGCCGACCCCGGTTTCCCAACGCTCCCCTCCAAAGCCCCACTCACGTCATGATCTCCATTGCCTTCATGGAGCACGGCGGCAGCGAGCATGCGGTGCAGGCCGCGGAGGGACAGAGCCTCATGCGCGCCGCTGTCTCCAACGGCGTGCCGGGCATCGATGCCGAATGCGGCGGCGCCTGTGCCTGCGCCACCTGCCATGTCTACATACAACCGGAGTGGCTGGACCGCGTGGGCCCGGCCCAGGGCGGCGAAAGGGAGATGCTGGACTTCGCCCTCGACGTGCGCGGAGACTCGTGGCTGGCCTGCCAGATCACGGTATCGCCACAGCTGAATGGACTGGTGGTGGGCATGCCGGTGGCGCAGAGCTGAGGGCTGTGCAGATGGGGATGCAACCCCGGACAGCCCGCCCTGCAATCGCGCACCGCCCGTGTCACCTAACGCAAGGCCGTGGGTTCCGGAACGTGTCAAGCGGCACCGCAAGCCATCGCCTGGAATCGAGAGGGCGAAGGGCTATCTCAGCCCACTACATTGGGTAATCAAATACCTCAAGAGAACCTGAGATCGTGGTCGGTAAATAGTACCTTGTATAACGGAGCAAAATCATCGTCTGAATTTATCAGCGTGAAATCCATATTCATCAAAAGAACACTCTTTTCCAGAATGACAAATCCAGCCGATACTATCTTTTAAATTATTTGATTCAACAAATGATCGCACCCTGCCCCTGAAATCACCTGCCTGCCTGATTTATCAGAATTTTCCAGGATGGCCACATAATTTCCGACCCAGGAAATAAAAATCTCATAACAACCAATACTGCCATTAATGTCAAGGCGATAGCACACATCATCGTTCACATCTGAATAGTCTTGTGCCTCAGCGATATGCTCAATCGATTCTTTCAGCGCACTGGCATCACAAGATGGAACAGATAATTCAAAGTAATTGGGTTCACGCAATGAACCATATTTCACCAGAACCTGTTCCGCAATATCCTGGATAATTGTACTCATTGAGTCACCCCCCCTGAAAGGTGACTTTTTTTATTCCACCCGTTTTATCCAGCAAAACAAGATCACGATAATATCCGGAATCTTCGTCAAGCAAATAAATATCAATCTTGAAATTCCTTGCCATAAAAGCAAAGATTGAATTCTCGACCACAACATCCTCTTCAAGATATACAGTGACCATTTTCATCCCTTGGAATTCATGAGAATCTTCAATCAGCAAAACAATTTTTTCCTTTTTCTCCACGATCTGCTCGACTGAATCTATTGCACAAACATCACCAGGAAAAAGATCCAAAGAACTCGCAAGATAACCGAGCAGTGCTGCAGCCTCATGAACGCCGTCTACAAGAAAATTATTCCAGATCATGAATTGAATCTCATCCAGATGGATTCTTAAATCATCTTCAGCCAACAGAAACCCAAGACACTCCTACAGATTCAACTCCTTTTCAAACAGAGATATCGCTTTCAACATCAGACTCTCTGGTGCATCTTGGCAAATCAACAATACAAATCTCACGCAATTGAGCCCGGGAAATGCGCCATGAGCGAAGAATTCAACGGCATCCTCCAAGCTCTCGTTCAGGGAGATAGTGACAGCATCCATATCGCCGGCGTCCAGAATCAAGTCATCAATGATCTATTCCGCGTCGGAGTAGTCTCCCCACGTCGCAAAGAATTCACACCCGATCTCCAGCAACCTCGTTATTGCAAGATTGAATCCGGGGTCCTTACCCTTACCCTTCCCCGTCACAACAAAACAGCCATGCGGAAGCGGACTGGATTGAATTTTGCCCGCATTGCAGGTTTTCGATACTACAAGCATGTTCTTCATGGGCGCATCTACATGTCCGACTGAACCCACTTCACCTCCGATGGGTGAATGGCAAAATTCGCCATCAGCTTGTTGATGGCAAAAACCGTCTCAACACTTCTGTCCACATAGATCGCTGTGCCTTTGGCCGGCGAATTCACGTAGAAATGAAAGAGGATGGTACCAACATCCTTATCCAAGGCATAGCAATAATGGCAGACATCCAGATCGTCAACATCTCTCACAAAATGCAGTCCGTGCTTTCTGGACAGCTCCGAAGGCCCATCAGACAACAGGATGACCGGCTTTGATTCGCCGCTGGGCCATGGATTATCTTCAGACATTGCTGCGTTTCCTTATCTGCCATGTTGCAATTGCTCGCCGTGGCGTGCTGTAGCCAACGACTTGCCCGCCACCGCCCGCAAACACTCCACCAGCAACCGCGTCGTCGCCGTCATCGGCTGGCCGCGCAGGGTGATCAGGCCCACGGGGGGCAGGTCGATGGGCACGGGCAGGTCCAGCACGGCGACCAGCCCCTGCTGCGCGAAATGCCCGGCCACGCCGCGCGCCATGAAGGCCACGGCGCCGCGCTGGTGCAGGAAGCTGATCTGCGACAGGAATGAGGCGGACTCCACCAGATCGGCCGGAGGATGCAGGCCGTGGGCGAAGAACTGCTGCTCCAGCTTCACGCGCAGCGATGCCCAGGGCGGGGGCATGACGCAGGGCATGTCGGCCAGCGCCTGCCAGCTCGCAGGCTGCGCCAGCAACGCATGGCCGGGGCGCACGACGGCGACCATGGGCTCGTCGTACAGGGCTTCGGTCTCCAGGTCGGGCGAGGCATAGCCGGGTTCGAGCCGGCCCACGAACAGGTCCAGCTCGCCCATGCGCAGCTTGGGCAGCAGCCGCGTGAGATCGCCCTCCTCGACCAGCACCGTGGTCTGGGCCGATCGCGCCTTCAACTGCTCGACGGCCCGGGCCAGCAGCACGGGCGTGGCCACGACCATGGCGCCCACGCTGGTGCGCCCGCGCGTGCCGCTGGCCTCGGCCGCCATTTCATCGCGCGTGCGTTCGAAGCCCGCCAGCACCGAGCGCGCAAAGCGCACCATGCTGACGCCGGCCGCCGTGGGCTCGGTGCCTCGCGTGGAGCGCTCGAACAGCGTCATGTCCAGCATGCGCTCGATCTCGGCCAGGGTCTTGGAGACGGCGGGCTGGGTCACGGCCAGGAACTCGGCGGCGCGGCCCAGATGGCGGAACTGGTCCAGCGCCACCAGCAGCTGCAGATGGCGCAGCTTGAGGTTGGAGCGCAGCACGCGGTCTATCTTGCTCATGGGGTCTTCATAGCTTTGAGGTTATGAAGCCAGTCTATCTTTTCATTGGATTGTCATGATCAGGCGCTGAACAATCGCGCCAGCCAGCCCAAGGCCCGGATCACAGGGCTGCAAAAAGCCAATACAGGAGACAAGCGATGAACACCCCACGCACACGCCATGCAAGCCGGCGCGAATTCGTGCTCGCCACCCTCGGCGCCAGCGCACTGGCAGCCACCGGCCCCCTCTTCGCCCAGAACTGGCCCGAACGCCCCATCACCTTCATCTGCCCCTGGCCTGCGGGCGGCACGGCCGACCAGTCCATGCGCGCGCTGTGCACCGTGGCCGGCAAGCTGCTGGGCCAGCCGATCGCGGTGGAGAACCGTGCGGGCGCATCGGGAATGATCGGCGCCAAGGCGCTGGCCTCGGCCAGGGCGGACGGCTACACCATCGGCCAGATTCCCATCTCGGTCACGCGCTTTTCGCAACTGGGCAGCCTGCAGGCCGATCCGCGCAAGGACTACACCTACATCGCGCGCACCTCGGGCCAGACCTTCGGCATTGCCGTGCCCGCCAATTCGCCGTTCAAGACGCTCAAGGACTTCGTGGCCGCCGCCAAGGCCCGGCCTGGCCAGGTGACCTATGCCCATGCAGGCGTGGGCGGTGCCACGCATGTGGGCATGGAGGAGTTTGCGGGCGTGGCCGGCATACAGCTCAACCATGTGCCCTACAAGGGCGGCGCCGAGGCACTGCAGGGCGTGCTGGGCGGCCACGTGGATGCGCTGGCCGACTCCAGCTCCTGGGCCCCCCATGTGGAAGCCGGCAAGCTGCGCCTGCTGGCCACCTGGGGCGAGCAGCGCACGGCGCGCTTCAAGGACGTGCCCACGCTGCGCGAATGCGGCTACGACGTGGTGGTCGATGCGCCCAACGGCATTGGCGCGCCGCGTGGCCTGGACCCGGCCGTGGCGGCCAGGCTGCGCGAGGCCTTCCGCGCCGCCGTGGCCAGCCCCGAGTTCAAGTCCGTGGCCGAGAAGCTGGATGCGCCGCTGCTCTACCTGGACGGCCCGGACTACGAGAAGTACGTGAACACGGTCTACCAGAAGGAAACCGTCCTCATCGACAAGCTCAAGCTGCGCGAATTGATGAAGGGCTGACAGCCCGCGAACCCACACCGATGAAAGCCCCGCATGTCCCGCATGTCCCGCACCGATAGCCCCCTGCTGCACCTGCATCCCAACGACAACGTGCTGGTCGCCAGGACCGCTCTGTCGCTGGGCCAGGAGATTCCCGAACTGGGCGTGCGCGCCCGCGCCCAGGTGCCTGCGGGCCACAAGATCGCCGCGCGCCGCATCGCAGAGGGCGAGCAGGTGAAGAAGTACGACACCGTGATCGGCGTGGCCACGCGTGAGCTGGAGGCCGGCGACTATGTGCACAGCCACAACCTGCGCATCGTGGACTACTACCGCGACCCGGCCTTCGGCGCCGATGTGCGGCCCGTGGACTATGTGCCGGAGGCGCAGCGCGCCAGCTTCCAGGGCTTTGTGCGCGCCGGCGGCGGCGTGGGCACGCGCAACTTCATCGGCATCCTGTCGTCGGTGAACTGCTCGGCCACGGTGATCAAGCGCATTGCCGCGCACTTCACGGCCGAGCGCATGGCGGCATTTCCCAACGTGGACGGCGTGGTGGCCTTCGCCCAGACCAGCGGCTGCGGCATGTCCTCGCCCAGCGAGCATTTCGACGTGCTGCGCCGCACGCTGGCCGGCTATGCGCGCCACCCGAATCTGGCCGGCGTGCTCATCGTGGGCCTGGGCTGCGAGCGCAACCAGGTCGATGCCCTCGTGGAGTCGCAGGGCCTGAGCGAAGGCCGGCTCATGCGCACCCTGGTGATGCAGGAGGTCGGCGGCACGCGCGTGACCATAGAGGCCGGCATCCGCGCCATCGAAGAGATGCTGCCCGAGGCCGACGCCGCGCGGCGCAGCACGGTCAGTGCCAGCCACCTGAAGATCGGGCTGGAGTGCGGCGGCTCGGACGGCTTTTCGGGCATCACGGCCAACCCGGCCCTGGGCGCGGCAATGGACATCCTGGTGCGCCACGGCGGCACGGCCATCCTGTCGGAAACGCCCGAGATCCATGGCGTGGAATTCATGCTCACGCGCCGCGCCATCACGCCTGCCGTGGGGCAGAAGCTGCTGGACCGCCTGGCCTGGTGGGAGCGCTACGCGGCCGGCCAGAACGCGCAGTTCAACGGCGTGGTCGGCCACGGCAACCAGGCCGGGGGCCTGGCCAACATCTTCGAGAAATCGCTGGGCTCGGCCATGAAGGGCGGCACCACGCCGCTGCGCGCCGTCTACGAATATGCCGAGCCCATCACCGAGCCAGGCTTCGTCTTCATGGACTCGCCGGGCTACGACCCCGTGGCCTCCACGGGCCAGATTGCCAGCGGCGCGCACCTGATCTGCTTCACCACGGGGCGCGGCTCCATGTTCGGCAGCAAGCCCGCGCCCACCATCAAGCTGGCCAGCAACACGCCCATGTACCGCCGCCTGGAGGAAGACATGGACATCAACTGCGGCCTGATCGTGGACGGCGAATGCGGCGTGCCCGAGATGGGGCAGCGCATCTTCGCGCAGATCCTGCGCCACGCCAGCGGCGAGCCCACCAAGAGCGAGACCCTGGGCCTGGGCGACCATGAGTTCGTGCCCTGGCACCTGGGCATCGTGAGCTGAGCCGCCCCCTCCAACCCTTGCATCCACCGATTCCATGCCACTGACCCTGACCCGCCCCGAGCTGCTGCGCAGCGCCAACTTCATCGCCGGCCAATGGACGACCGCGACTGCCCCGCGCCTGGCCGTGACCGACCCCGCCACGGGCGCACCGATCACCGAGGTGCCCGACTCCGGCGCCGCCGAGGCCCGCGCCGCGCTGGACGCCGCGCATGCCGCCTTCCCCGCCTGGCGCAAGACGCCTGCCAAACAGCGCGCCGCCATCATCAAGCGCTGGAACGGCCTGGTGCTGGCCCACCAGGATGACCTGGGCCGCCTCATCAGCCGCGAGCAGGGCAAGCCCCTGGCCGAGGGCAAGGGCGAGGTCGCCTATGCGGCCAGCTACATCGAATGGTTTGCCGAAGAGGCCACGCGCATGAACGGCGAGATCATTCCCGCACCCGTGCCGGGCCGGCGCATGTTTGCGCTGCGCGAGCCCGTGGGCGTGGTGGCCGCCATCACGCCCTGGAACTTTCCGGCCGCCATGATCGCCCGCAAGATCGCGCCCGCGCTGGCCGCCGGCTGCACCGTGGTCTGCAAGCCCGCGGAAGACACGCCGCTGACCTCGCTGGCCCTGGTGCTGCTGGCCCAGGAGGCGGGCGTGCCTGCGGGCGTGCTCAACATCGTCACGGCCTCGCGCGAGAAGACGCCCGAGGTGGTGGATGTCTGGCTGGACGATGCGCGCGTGCGCAAGATCACCTTCACGGGATCCACGCCCGTGGGCAAGCACCTGGCGCGGCGCAGCGCCGACACGCTCAAGAAGCTCTCGCTGGAGCTGGGCGGCAATGCGCCCTTCATCGTCTTCGAGGATGCCGACATCGATGCCGCCGTCGACGGCTTCATGGCCGCCAAGTTCCGCAATGGCGGCCAGACCTGCGTCTGCCCCAACCGCGTCTTCGTGCACCGCAGCGTGCACGACGTGTTTGCACAGAAGCTGGCCGCGCGTGTGGCCGCGCTGCACGTGGGCCCGGCCAGCGACCCGGCCTCGCAGATCGGCCCCATGATCAATGCGCGCGCCGTGGAAAAGATCGAGCGCCATGTGCAGGACGCCGTGGCGCGCGGCGCCAGGGTGCTCACGGGCGGCAGGCGCCTGGATGCCTTGGGCGCCAACTACTACGCGCCCACCGTGCTCACGGGCGCCGACGCCTCCATGGCCTGCGCCTGCGAGGAAACCTTCGGCCCCGTGGCGCCGCTCACCGTCTTCGACAGCGAGGACGAGGTCATCGCCGCCGCCAACGACACGCCCTTCGGCCTGGCCGCCTACTTCTACAGCAACGACGCACGCCGCATCTGGCGCATGGCCGATGCGTTGGAGACCGGCATCGTCGGCATCAACGAAGGCGCACTGGCCGCCGAGGCAGCGCCCTTCGGCGGTGTCAAGGAATCGGGCTACGGCCGCGAGGGCTCCACCCACGGCCTGGACGACTACCTGCACACCAAGTACGTCTGCCAGGGCCTGCTGGACTGAATCTTTCCCTCAACGAAATCACCGGACATCATGCCAGCCCATAACCCCTTCAAGACCGCCCTGGCCGCAGGCCAGCCCCGCATCGGCCTGTGGCTGTCCATGGCCGCCCCCTACCTGGCCGAGGCCGCCGCCACCTGCGGCTATGACTGGCTGCTGATCGACGGCGAGCACGCGCCCAACGACGTGCGCAGCACCCTGGCCGCACTACAGGCCGTGGCCCCGCACCCGGCCCAGGCCGTGGTGCGCGTGGTCGAAGGCAGCACGGCCCTGATCAAGCAGATGCTGGACATAGGCGCCACCACCTTGCTCGTGCCCATGGTGGACACGGCCGAACAGGCGCGCGCCGTGGTGGCCGCCACGCGCTACCCGCCGCTGGGCGTGCGCGGCGTGGGCAGCGCCGTGGGCCGCGCATCGCAGTGGAGCGCACGCGCCGACTACCTGCAGGTGGCCGACGACGAGGTCTGCCTGCTGGTACAGGCCGAGACCGTGGCCGCCCTGCACAACCTTGAAGCCATTTGCGCGGTGGACGGCGTGCACGGCGTCTTCATCGGCCCCGCCGACCTGGCCGCCTCCATGGGCCACCGCGGCAACCCCGGCCACCCCGAGGTGCAGGCCGCCATCGAAGCCGCCATGAAGACCATCATCGCCAGCGGCAAGGCGGCCGGCACCCTGACCTCGGACCCCGCCCTGGCCCGCCGCTACCTGGACCTGGGCTGCAGCTTCGTGGCCGTGGGCGTGGATGTGCTGCTGTTTGCGAATGCGGCGCGCAGGCTGCGGGGGCAGTTCGAGAACTCGCCATTGGCCCAGGCTGTGCCGCACCCCGGGGCCGCGTATTAAGAAGATGGGGCGGCACATGCGCGGGTCACTCGTCTATCATGATTTTCATGAATCCATCGTGATCCACGGGGCCTGAGCCATCCGAGTCAATCTCCGCAATCAGCTCGTCAAGCTCCTCCTCCGTGAGTTGGTCCCCTAAAACTTTCCTCAAGTCTGTAATAGGAGTGAAGGCAACGCCATTTTTGTCATAAAGACGGTACGCTTCCCGAAGATCTTTGGCGTCACCAGGAACGGGCAGCACCATCATTGCACAAGCAAAAGGCAGCAATACCGTATATCTAGTCTGTGCAACGATGTTTATCTTCCGCATCAAGGCAACCCAGCCACCCATTGCTTTATTAAATTGATTCATGAAACACTCCATTCATTGAAAATATGAAAAGAGGCATATTCATTCAAGGCGCACACAGGTTCTGCACAAACGCATGCGTATCCTGCCCCGAGCCCGTCTCGCTGCCGCCCGTCAGATAGCAGCCATCCTGGCTCAGCGCAATGGCACCGCTGTTCTTGCCGCCAGGCAGCGTGCCCAGGTCCACCGATCCTCCGGCCAGGGTCCACTTGAACGCATGGCGCGTGCCATCGCCCATCTCGCTGCTGCCCACCACATTGCCGTTGTCGCCTATGTCCGACACCGAGGCATGCATGCCACCGGTTGGCGCGGGGATGTCGGTGCGCACATTGGTCGTGGTGTCCCAGTGGAAGGGAACGGGATCGCCGTTGGTGTTGCTGTACTTGCCGATGACCCGGCCATTGGCGTTCAGCGTCTTGGCACTGCTGCGCTGCGCGCCCGTGGACAACACCAGCGGCGCCGAAGCCGGATTGCTCCACAGCACGGCATGACCGCCCTGTGCACCAAAATCACAATGGCCCAGAATGCGCGAGTTCACCACCTGGGAAGCGCGGCAGTGCAGCGCATCGGCAGGCAGCGGCAGCGCGGCGGAGGCGTAGGTTCCCAGCAGCCCCGGGGACCACAGCACGGGCTGGGGCCGGCCGCTGGAGCCGGGACAGTTGCCGACGATATTGGGCATCGTCGGATTCACGGAATGGTCGTCCACATCGGCGGGCACGCAGTTCGTGGCAACCAGGCCCAGCAGGCCGGCCGGCAGCGTGCGTGCCGTGGTTTCGTTGTTGCGCCACATCACCGGCAAGGCCGTGTTGTCGGCATTGAGGCTGACACCCGCGACCGCGCCACTCTGGCTGAGCGCGGTCACCTTGGTGCGCACGCCGCCCACAAGGGCCTGCAGGGCCTGGACGGTGGTGGGCGCCGTGGCATTCCAGACCACGCCAGTGGGCAGCGAATTGCTGTTCATGCACCACCCGACCAGACGGCCCACGTTGGTGATGGCGCCTGCCACGCAATTGCGACCATCGACCAGATGTGCCAGATCCACCGCGCTGCCGGGCGCCAGGGCAACAAAGCCCGAGGCAGATCCATTGGCCTCTGCACAGGCGCCCACTACATATCCGGAATTATTGACATCCAGGCCTGCGCACTGCGGACCCGAGGCAGTCCCTATATCCTGCATGGGTCCTGCCTGAGCCATACTGGAGGCAAGCATCAAGCCGCCAGTCAAAACCAGAGGGAAATAAAATGCCGGAACAGTCATACGCATTCTCCTGCCAAAGAACCACAGTTTGACAACACGAATCGAACTTGTTTCTGACTGATGGATTGAAATCAGATGCTGACTATTGATATTCAATCACGCAGCGATCTCTGCGCACAAATATGTGATTGTTATTGATAAATCACAATTAATAGGAGGTCCGCACCATTTGCATGCTCAGCAATGGGGTGGGGCCCGCAAGGGGCCCCGCCGTGTGATTCACTCAAAGGAAAACAGGAAAAAGCGAAGGGAAAGACCTGCCCGCTCAGCCCAGCAGCAGCCAAGTCCCCAATCCTGCGGCAGCAGCCACAATCGCCACACGCCGCGCGAGCTGCGGCGCATAGGTCAGCAGCAGGCCCAGGGCCAGGGCCGCAAAGGTCAGCAGGCCCAGCCAGGCGGCCACGGCCACCGAGGCATTCCAGCGCAGCAGGCAGGGCGCCAGCGATAGGGCCAGCAGCGCGTGGCCGGCCAGCCGCCAGGCCTTCAGGCGCGCGGGCGCCAGGCCTTCGGTGCCCAGCTGGTCCTGGTGCCGGTCCATGGTCGCGGCGATGACGGCAAAGCCTGCAAAGGCCAGAAAAAAGGCGGCAAGAATCATCATGACGCGCGCTCCAGCGTGGGGGCATGGCTGGCGGCGCGGGCTTGCGTGCGGGGCACTGCAGCCGCTGCCGGCTTGCCGCGCAGCAGCCACCAGGCCACCACGCCGTGGATGGCGGCCAGGCCCAGCATCAGCAGCTCGAAGCTGGCGATGCTCCACTGCCCGTTGGCCAGGGTCTGCACCAGCGATGCGCCGCCCGTCAGCAGGTTGAGCAGGGGCAGCAGCGCATACAGCACGGCGGCCAGCGCCATCTGCTGCAGCCAGGCATTGCGGTGCGAGACCAGCAGCGGATGCAGCAGGCACAGCAGCCAGATGATGAAGAAGCCGTTGATTTCCCAGTCGGCGCGCCCCTGCATGGGCACGGGCAGCAGGCGGTTGAGCCAGAAGAAGCCGGCCACGGCCACCGACAGGCCCGCGATGGAGCCCACGTTGAGCACCTCCACCAGACGGTGGCCGAAGGGCGTGCGGCCCAGCTTGCGGCGCTCGGGCATGCGCTTGACCACCCACAGCACCATGCCGGACGCGGCCATGAAGGTGCCGACCACGCCGCTGAGCAGCAGCAGCCAGCGCGTGGCGGGCTCTGCAAAGCGGCCCAGGTGCACGCCGGTGATCACGTTGCTGGTGGCGCGCACCCATGAGATGGCGGGCGCCTCGGCGCTGGCCTGCAACTGGCCGGTCACGCCGTCGAAGCGCAGGGTCTCGGACTGGCCGCGGTTGATGAGGCTCATGCCGCCGCCTTCGCGCAGCTCGACCACCGCGCGCGAGGTGCCGGGCGCGTTGACCGTGATGCTGCCCACGCCGTGCTCGGGCCAGCGGCGCGCGCCCTCGGCCAGCATGGGCGCGATATCGGCCAGCGCAGCGGCCTGGCGCTCCTGTTTGTCACCGCGCGCGCCCGGGCCCTGGTTGGCCGCCTGACCGCGCGCGCCCCGCACATCGGCGAAGTAGGCATTGGTGTCGCCGTTGTAGGCCGCCTGTATGCCCCAGGGCATGAGCATAAACATCAGCAGCACCAGTCCGCTGAAGGTGATGACGATGTGAAACGGCAGCGCCAGCACGGCCGTGGCGTTGTGCGCGTCCAGCCAGGAGCGCTGGCCCTTGCACGGGCGGAAGGTGAAGAAGTCCGTGAAGATCTTCTTGTGCGTGATCACGCCCGTGATGATGGCCACGAACATCAGCATGGTGGCGAAGCCCACGATCCAGCGGCCCCAGATGCGCGGCATGGCGTGCAGCTCGAAGTGGAAGCGGTAGAAGAAGTTGCCGGCGCGTGTCTCGCGCGGCTCCAGCTTCTCGCCCGTGGCGGCGTCGATCTCGGCGCGCCTGGTGCCTGCGCGGCCCGTGGCGGCGCCGGGCTCGCGCCAGGATGCGGCCACGGCCACCTGGCGCGGGCCGGGCAGGCCCAGCGTCCAGGTCGTGGCCTCCGGCGCGATGCGCTGCATGGCCTCCAGTGCGCGCTGCGCGGTATCGGCGTCCTGCACCGAGCCGTGCAGCTCGGGCCGCATCCAGTCGTTGATCTCGTCGCGGAAATAACTCAGGGTGCCCGTGAAGAACACCGCGTAGAGCAGCCAGCCCAGCAGCAGGCCGCTCCAGGTGTGCAGCCAGGACATGGACTGGCGCAGTCCCTCGGGTTTGCCGTCTGCCCTCATGCGGCGGCTCCGTTCGACAGCACCCAGGCCAGCAGTCCCAGGCCCGCGCCCGGCAGGCCGATCACGGCCCAGGCGCGCCAGGCGCTGGCGCAGCCAAAGGCCCACATGGCCGCCACGGCGTAGATGATGAAGGCCAGCAGCGTCGAGCCCAGCGCCGCATCGGCCCGTTCCACGCCCAGCCAGACCATGGCGCGCGCGCCCGTGGCGGCGCAGGCGGCCGACAGCAGATAGCCGCCGCCGATCGCCGCCAAGGCGCGCGAGGCCACGGCCACGCGGTAGCGCAGCAGGGATGGAGAGGACCCTCCCGGGGTCGAGGCTTGCATGGGGATGACCTTTCTTGCGGATCGTTGCCCGTCATGGACGCCGCGGCCGCTGCAGACACCGCGCGCAGGCCCGGACGGACAAAGGCGCCACAACAGTTCAAGGTCTGTGCGGCGCCGGGCGTTGGCCGCGCGCCTGGAGCACGCCGCCTTTCAAAGAGCGGGAATGATAATGATTTTTATTACCCGAGTCATTTAAAGAAATGCAAAGTCGGCCTGCTGCCACCGGCCCCGACCATCCCCCTGGCGCCTGTTCCCCTATCGCGCCCGCCCCGCCAGCCAGCGCCCGCCGAACTGGTTGATCACCATGCCCGCCAGCACGGCCAGCGTGCCCATCCACTGCATGAAGGTGGGCCGCTCGCCCAGCAGCAGCATGGCCGAGACCAGGCCCACCACGGGCACCATCAGCGACAGCGGCGCCACCGTGCCGGCCGCATAGCGCTGCAGCAGGCGCGTCCACAGGCCGTAGCCCAGCAGCGTGGCCAGCAGCGCCAGGTACAGGATGGAGGCCACGGCGGTCAGGTCGATCCCCGCCAGTTGCTGCACGACCGTATCCGCGCCATCGGTCCAGACAGCCAGGGCCATCAGCGGCGCGATGGGGAAGATGCTGCTCCAGACGATGAAGGGGAAGGGCTCGTAGGGGCCGCTGCGCGCCGCATAGCGCGTGATCATGTTGGACACGGCCCACATGCAGGCTGCGCCCACGGTCAGCAAAAAGCCGGCCAGCGTCATGGCGTTGTCGCCCTCGCCATGGGCGCTGCCAATGGCAACCAGCCCGCCCAGCGACACCACCAGGCCCAGCCAATGCCACAGGCGCGCGGGCTCGCCCAGCAGGAAGGCGGCCAGCAGCAGCGTGACGAAGGCCTGCGTCTGCAGCACCACCGAGGCCATGCCCGCCGGCATGCCCAGCTTCAGGCCCAGGAACAGCATGCCGAACTGGCCCACGCCCTGCACCAGCCCATAGGCGGCCAGATAGCGCCAGCCCACCGACTTGGGCGGGCGCACGAACAGCAAAAAGGGCAGCGACGCCACCACGAAGCGCAGCGCGCTCAGCAGCATGGGCGACAGCGTCAGCAGACCGAACTTCATGGCCACGAAGTTGGTGCCCCAGATCAGTATGACCAGCAGCGCACGCGCCCAGTCGCCACGGCTCAGGTGCTGCGCGGTCATGCCCTGCCCTCGGTGCGGCGGGGCCTGCAATGGTCAGGGACAGCGGCCGGCAGCACCGGCAAGAAACAGGAAGAAGGCATGGCGGGCAATGGGCAAAAAGAAAGGGGCGGATCACATCCGCCCCCGGCGTTTGTACCACCGCAGCCCGTGCGCTGCCGGGCGGCCGTGGCTCGGCCCTGCGTTTCAGTCCGCCGCGTAGTCGATGGGATCGTGGGCATGCTGGCGCCCCAGCGCGCCGGCCATGGCCAGGATGAAGGCCAGCCCGCGCCGCACATCGGGCTCGCGTGCCATGCGCATCAGGCCGATCAGGGTGGGCGTTTCCTCCATGGCCTGCACCTGGGCCGCCGCCATGCGCGCGGCATTGCCCGCGGCCCAGGCCCCGCCCACGCCATCCTCGAAGGCCTTGGCGACCTTCTCGACCATGTAGTCGTCTGCCATGTCCACCAGGTCCGCCGTGGCCGACAGCAGATCGACCACGCGGTTCAGGCGCCGGCCCGCCAGCAGCGGCTCCAGCTTGCCCATCAGTTCGGCCAGCCCCTGCAGCGCGGCGTCGTCCTGCAGCAGGCCGCCGGCGGCGGGCTGCGCCACGGGAATGTCGGAAGCGATGTTCATCTCGGTGCTCCTTGTCTTCGTGCTTGGAATGACAATGCAAAGGCCCTGGCCTCAGACCAGGGCGCGGGCCACGGCCCAGTACATGCCGCGGTTGAAGCCCTTGCGCATCATGGAGCCGACCTTGGTCGGCGGCGTGGGCTTGACGTCGACCTGGTAGTCGTACCAAAGCGGCATGCCGCCGTCCAGGCCCATCTGGGCGATGGCCACCACGCGCCCGTCGTAGGCATCGCTGGTGCGGCCGAAGCGGATCTGCGAGGCGATGTTGTTCACCACCACAGGCGACTGGTTGTGGCAGGCGCCGCCGGCCTTGCTCACCGGCAGGTCCACCGTATCGCCCAGCACATAGACATGGCTCTGGCCCAGCACCTGCATGGTCTCGTGGTCGGTGGGCAGCCAGCCTTCGCCGTCCTGCGCCTGCGACAGGCCGCAGTCGCGCACGGCCTGCACGGCGCGTATCGGCGGCGTGGCCATGAGGATGTCGAAGTCCTCGGCCTGGCCCTCCTCCGAGTGGGCCACCTTGGCCTCGGGGTCCACGCGCGCCAGCGTGAATCCGCGCTGGTGGCGAATGCCGCGCTGCTCGAACACCGTGGGCAGGATCTCGCAGGTGTCCTTCTGCAGGAACAGGCAGTTGCGCAGCAGCTGCGAGACCGTGGGATAGGTGTAGACGATCTCCACCTTGTCGCGCACGCCGCGCCGGCGCAGCAGGTCGTCCAGCATCAGCGTGGTCTCTATGGGCGCGATGCCGCACTGGTGCGGCACATTGGGCGTCTTGGGAAAGGTGACGGTGACGAAGATGCGGCCCTTTTCTATGCGCGACAGCTTGTCGGCCAGCTGCCGCGCGGGCGCGTGCTGGTAGAAGTGGTCGCCGGCCTCGGCCAGGCCTTCGATGCGCTCGGGCGAGGGCACGCAGCCCGTGGAGATCACCAGATGGTCGTAGCCGAAGCGCTTGCCGCTCTTGCAGTGCACGGCCTGCAGCGCAAAGTCGAAACGCTCCACCTCTTCCACCTGGAAGTCGATCTCGGGCCGCAGCAGGCCGCGCTGCCTGCGCCGCAACTCGTCGCGGAAGAAGGCATTGAAGGCCACGTACATGAAGGCAGGCTTGTAGTAGTGCCAGGGCGAATTCGACAGCATGGTGATGCGCACCTTGCCCGTGACCACCTCCGGATACAGCTTGCTGACCAGGTGGTTGGCGGTCATGGTGCCGCCAATGCCCCCTCCGATGATCAAGATGTGATGCGCCATCCCTGCTACTCCTTGTGCTTTCGCCTCAGTGGAACAACCGCTGGCGCCGCACGGCGCCCGCGCCGGAAAATGCGCCGCTCAGTCAGGCTTGAGCGATCGCCACACCCCGTCCCAGAGCGCGTCGAACAGGGGCTCTATGGGCGTGTCGATGATGCCGTCCAGCCGCAGGCAGATCATGCGGATCGCGCTGCCGTACATCAGGCTGGCCGCCACCATGGGCTCCATCTGGCGGATCTCGCCATCGGTCATGCCGGCGAACACGAAGCCGCGCATGCGCACGAAGGCCGAGGCCGAGCAGATGGCCTGCTCGTCGGGCAGAAACTCGCGGTGGCGCGCATTGACCACGAAGCCCATGGCCTCGGGCTCGGCCTCGGCCAGCCCGAACAGCATGCGCAGCACCTCGCGGCAGCGCTGGGCGCTGCCCGCGTGCCGCTCCTCGATATCGTCGAGCAGCACATTCATGCGCGCCAGCAAATGCCGGTACAGCTCGCGCGCAATGCCTTCCTTGTCGGCAAAGTGGTTGTAGAAGAAACCGATGGACACGCCGGCCTCGGCGCACAGGTCCTGTATCGAGGTATTGAAGAAGCCCCGCTCCACGAACAGCCTGAGCGCCACGCGCAGCGTCTGCACATGGCGCGATCCCGCGTGCGGGAAGAAGGTCCAGGCCTCGTCTTGCATGGGAAATGATCGTAGAACGAATCTTCATTCTATTTTTCACAAGCACTTGCAAACCACACCAGGGTTTTCCTGGACCTTGGCCTCAATCCATCAGCCGGAGTGCCTCGGCAAGCGATGCCACGTTGGCAATGCCCAGCTTTTCGTAGATGGAGCGGATCTGATTGCGCACCGTGGCAGGAGCACGCTGGAGTTGGACTGCAATCTGCTTGTGGGTCAGGCCCCGGACCACAAGCCGGGCAACCGTGGCTTCGCGGGGGGACAGCCCGTCGGCTGCGCACCGGGGGCGCGCTCGCAACCACAGCAGACCGTGCTGCGTGAACAGCGTGATGACCAGGGTGTGGGCCACCAGACGATGGGCGCCGCCCTGTGCCGCAGTCTGCACGGCCGCAGGCAGGCGAGGACCTTGCCAGCCCGGCCATTCGGCGCGCAAGGCGTGCTCGAAGACGACGTCCATGTGGTGGATGATGCCGCGCGGGTCTGCCAGTGCCGAGCCCAACCGATCACGGGCCAGGCCCTGCCGAAGCTGCCCCAGATGCGTGAGGCGGTTGAGTTCCAGCGCCTGCTGCACATGGGGCAGCAGCGCGGCCAGCAGTTGGCGCTCGCCCTCGGTGCAATGCGCATCCGTGCGGGCGCGAAACAGCGTGAGCCAGCGCGTGTAAAGAGTGCTCGGGTTCAGCATCCCGCCGATGAAGAAGTGCGACTGCTCGAAGCGCCTGCCGTAGTCGCGCAGCGCCCCCTGATGCCGGCCACTGAACCAGGTCCTCGCTTCGAAGGCCAGCGTCTCGCTGGGATGCATGGTGACGGCCTGCGCCGCCGTGTCCAGGTGCTTGACCTCTTCATAGGCCTGCAGCATTTCGGGCGGCTGCCGGTGAAGGTGGATGGTGTGGATATCGATGCCGGCCGCCGTCATGGTGGCCGAGCCCCACATGGCCGAGTCGAAGGGCAGCACGGGTTTGAGCAGGTCCAGCGCCTGGTCCTGGAAATGTTCGACAGGCTGCTCGTGCGATAGCCGGTAGAGGTTCAGCAGCAGGTGGTTGTATGCAGCGTCCATGGCGGCTTGCCTGCCTCTCTTCGATACGTTGAGATCGACTGCACGGGCGGGTGTTGCGCGAGCCGTGCCCTCTTGCCCCACCCCGGCAGCGCTTCAGGATAGTGCAATTGCATCATTTTGTTTGTTGCGTGTCACACATAGAGTTGGCTTGCCACCCACATTCCTGTACCGACACCATGCAAATCCACCCCAGTGCATCCACTTCCTTTCCCGCCGTGCGCCCTTTGCTGCTGTGCGGCCTTGTTGCAAGCCTCTATGCCTGTGGAGGAGGCAGCGGCGGCACCGACAGCGGCGGGGGCACCGGCGGCGGCACCGTGACACAGCCGGCCATCACGCTGTCAGGCACCGTCGCCATCGACCAGGCCGTGCGCAACGCTGCAGTCTGCGTGGATCTGAACGCCAATGCAGCCTGCGACACGGGCGAGCCCAGCGCAGCGGCCACCGGCAGTGACGGCAAGTTCAGCCTGACCTATCAACCCGGCGATGCGGCAGCCACCGCTGCCTTCAACCAGGCTCCCGTGCTGGCTCGCATCACACCCGAATCCGTGGACGCTGCGGACCCCACCAGCACCGCCACAGCCAAGGCGTTCGTGCTGTCTGCACCGGCTGGCAAATCCGCGCAGATCAATCCACTGACCAGCCTGGTGCAAAAGGCCATCGCGGCCGGCACGGCCAGGGAAGTGGCCGAGGCTGCAGTGGCCCGCCAGCTCGGCATCGACGCCGCCAGGATCTACGACTACCAGAGCGACGCGGCCTCCAGTGCCGCCGTGCTTGCGGATACCGCGCGCACAGCCGCCAAGGTCACCGCCTACGCGCTTGAGTTGGGCGTGCCTATCCAGGTGACGGCACCTGGCGCAGCGGCCGTGGCATCGAACCAACTGGCGTTCCTGAACTATGGCAACGCGCAGAACTACTCCGTGCGTGAACGCAGGTCCGACGGCGTCGTCCAGGCAGACGGCTTTGCCCACCAGTTCGAGACACGCAGCGGAAAAACCAACGGTGCACCCAGTACGCAGGAAGCGCTGTTCCCGTCCGTCACGCTCACCAGCACCGGATGGACGCGCTGCGACAGTTCCGTTGCGCGCCTGACGACACAGGGGGTTCCCTCGCGCACACTGCTGTGCAACCAGTCCACCGCCTACCTGGGCTTTACCACCGCTTCGCAGGACGTCAGCGGCAAGCCCATGGCCGAAGTCATCACGCAATTGCGTGCCGGAGATACAACGCTGCAGGCCGAGGGCATCCGCCATGACCGCTCCATCGAAATGGACCCTGCCACGCTGGGCTCGGCCGTCTTCCCGCAGGGCGCACAGATGCGCACTGCACTGTCGGTGCAGTTGAACCGGTCGCCGGCCTTCATCAACAACACGGCCACGGACCGCTTCGGCTTCGCCACGCTGGAAGCCATGATTGCCGGCCGCCCGGCCAGCGCGGTGAACCTGTCGACTCCAGCCACCGTGCGCGCCTCGACAGTCGGGGCGGCGGGGCCGGTCGATGCCAACCATGTGTTGCGCGTGGCCTTCATCGATGCGGCCAACGCCCAGTTCTACAGCTGTGAGTCCACCCCTCCGGCCTACAGCGATCTGGGCGCCTGCACCGCGCATTCGCAAAGCGCGTACACCCTCTCCACCTCCCAGGGCGTGCGCCTGCTGAGCTTTGCCGACTTCCCTGGCAAGACCTTCATGCAAGGCGTGACGCGGGGCTATACGGAATTCGACGGCAGCGTATTCGGCTATCGCCTGCCTGCGGCCATTGCCAGCGAAGACCAGGCACTCAGCTATTCCACCCGGCTGAACGGCGTGGCCTGGGCTGCCATGAAAACGGTTCTGGGCATTGAGTGAGCCTTGCAGCCGGGAGCGGGCATTTCAAGCAAGGGATGGGGCGAGGCATCCCACGCGGCGCCCCGCAGCCGCGTGGGACGGCATGCCGGGCATGCATGCCTCAACTCCATCCTGCCGGACCGTAGAATCCGCGCGCAGCCATTGGAGACAGAGACAACAATGACGGGCTGCACACGAATCCGACCCAAAGGCCTTTTGCAAATGCAACTCCCCATCCACGTCATAGACGCATTCACATCGGAACGATTCAAGGGCAATCAGGCCGCCGTCATTCCCCTGGATGCATGGCTTGCCGATTCCACGCTGCAGGCCATTGCCGCCGAAAACAATCTTTCGGAGACCTCGTTCCTGGTCTGGAGTGCCGAGCGCGCCGCCTTCGAGATCCGCTGGTTCTCCCCGCTCACGGAGATCGCGTTCTGCGGCCATGCCACGCTGGCGAGCGCCTTCGTGCTCTTCGAGGCCGACCCGGCGCTGCGCAGCATCACGTTCTGGGCCGCCGCCGTGGGCAAGGTCACGGCCGCGCAGGAGGATGGCGGACGCATCGTCATGACCTTCCCGCGCCGCGATGCCAAGCCGCTGGATGAGGTGCCCGCCGCACTGCGCGAAGGCCTGACGCCCGCACCCACGGCCTATCTCGTGAACCAGCAGGCCTACGTGGCCGTCTACGCAACCGAAGACCAGGTGCGAGCCGTCAAGCCGGACCTGGAGCGCCTCAAATCGCTGGGCCCGCTGGACGTGGTGGTGACGGCGCCTGCGGATGCGGGCGCCTCCCATGACTTCGTCAGCCGCTACTTCTGGCCCGCCAATGGCGGCGAGGAAGATCCCGTCACGGGCTCCATCCATGCGGCGCTTGCACCCTACTGGGCGGGCAGGCTGGGCAAGAACCGTCTGATCGGCCACCAGGCCTCTCGCCGCACGGGCACGCTGTTTTGCGAGGTGACCGATGCCAGCGTCGAGGTGGCGGGCCATTGCGCGCGTTATCTGACCGGGACCATTACCGTCTGACGCCCGACTTTGCGCTGGCACGCAGGTACCATCCGCGCATGAGTACCCACTACGAATCACTGTCGCAAGCCGACGCCTACCGCGACGCCTTCGGCGTGGAGGCGCCTGCCGCCAGCGAGCGCAACATGACACCGCGCAAGTCCGGCTTTTTCATCCGCAGCGTCGCCGTGGCCGCGGATGCCGCCACCGAACAGCAAGAACCCTCCGCTTCCGACACACCGCCCGCGCCTGCGGCACCGCCCGCACGCGAGCTGGTTGCCGCCCAATGGGGCCTGGTGCCGCACTGGGTGAAGTCGGCCTCCGATGGACGGCTGCGCGCGCTCAAGCTGGTGAATGCGCGTTCGGAGACCGTCTCCACGGCCCAGGCCTTCCGCGATGCCTGGCTCAATGGCCAGCGCTGCATCGTGCCCATGGCCGCCTTTTTCGAGGATGACTACCGCAACGGCAAGGCCCTGCCCACGCGCATCTCGCGCATCGACGGCAAGCCCATGGGCGTGGCCGGCGTGTGGGCGCAGTGGACGGGCCCGGATGGCGAGGTGCTGCTGAGCTACGCCCTGCTCACGGTCAACGCCAACAGCCATGCGCTGCTGCACCGCTACCAGCAGCCCGGCGCGGAAAAGCGCATGCCAGCGATTCTCAACGAAGGCGCCTACGACGCCTGGCTCAACGCGCGCGTGGAAAAGGCGCGCGAGTTCATGCGCCAGTACCCCTCCAACTGGCTCACCGCCAACCCCGTGGAGCGCAAGGCCGACAAGCGGCCTCCAGGCCTGATGGGCTGATGGGCTGACGCATGGGCCTTGTCCCGCGCGCTACGGCGCCTTGGGCAACGCGTTGATGGAGCGCAGGATGTCGCGCGTGATGTCCTGGCGCTTGGGCAGGTCGGCCAGCCTGTGGGGCGTGTCCATGTTCATGGCGAAGAACACGGGGCCGGCCGGCCATTCCACCCAGCCCACCCACCAGCCGATACGGCCCGTCCAGCCGGTTTTGGCGCGCAGTATCCAGTCGGCGCCGGCCTCGTTGACCATCACGTCCTTCACCAGCCGCTGGTGCTCCACCGGCAATGGCAGCCGATTGCGGTACAGCTGCTGCAGGAAGGCCACCTGCTCCAGCGCCGAGATGGCCAGGTCGCCCTCCACCCAGAAAGGCGCCTCGCCCGTGGCCAGCGCATTGCCGTAGTCGATCTTGCGCATGTAGGCAGCCTCACGCGCACTGCCAAGCTCCCCGGCAAAGCGTTCGTACACCCAGACGGTGGAGTTGCGCATGGCCGAGCGCAGGTCCTGATCGGCATTCCAGGCCGGCAACTGGCGCTTCACGCCATCCCAGGCAATGCGCTGGAATTCATCCCGCACCAGCCCGGCGTCCAGCGCGAACAGGCTGTGCGGGATCTTGAAGGTGGAAGCGGGCGAGTAGCGCCTCACCGCGCGTTCACGGTTGTGGACGTAGACGGCTTCGGCCGGGCCTCTGGCATCGACCACGACGATGCTGCCATCGACCTTGGCATCGGCAAAAAAGCGGGCCCACTCGGGCCTGTCCTGCAGTTCGGCAGCCGCCAGCGCCGCCTGTGACAGACAGGCGAGCAGCGCGGCGCACATCAGATTTCTTCGATTCATGCCGGCAGTTTAAGAGCTGCACCACCGCACGCCGATGGTGCACCGCCCGCCCGGCTGCCCTGTTTTGACTCGCGGTTTTCCCGTTTTGGTGTTCCGGCTGCATCGCACGGCCCCCAAGGGCCCCGTCTGCGCTGGCACGACTTGTGCAAGGCCGCTGCAGGCCGGCCAATGCAGCCATGGCGGCAACGGCAGACGGCCCCATGACCACAACAAACAAGGGAGTCATTGCATGCACAGGTGCGCACGGGCATTGAGAACATTGGTGGCGGGAGGATGGGTCGCGGTCCTGGGTGCGGCGCAGACGGCGCAGGCGGCCGAGCAGGCGATCACGCGGCCGTCGCTGGTGGCGGTGGAATCCCTCAGCGCCGTGGACACGGTCTGGCTGATGACGGCCACGGTGCTGGTGCTGCTGATGACGCTGCCCGGCATTGCGCTGTTCTATGCGGGCATGGTGCGCCGCAAGAACGTGCTCAACACCATGGCCAGCGTGGTGGCGATTGCCTGCCTGGTGAGCATTCTGTGGTTCGCACTGGGCTATTCGCTGGCCTTCACGCCCGGCAATGCGTGGATAGGCGGTGATTCGCGCGCCTGGTTCGCGGGGCTGGATTTCAACGCCGCCAAGGGCCTGGTGGCCGTGAGCCACCTGGCGCCGCATGTGCCCGAAGCAGCCTATGCGATGTTCCAGCTGGCCTTTGCCGTGATCACCGCCGCCTTGCTGGTGGGCGCCTGGGTGGAGCGCATGCGCTTCGGTGCCATGCTGATCTTCGTGGGCTTGTGGAGCCTGCTGGTGTATGCGCCGGTGGCGCACTGGGTGTGGGAGCCGGGCGGCTGGCTGGCGCGCATGGGCGCGCTGGACTTTGCCGGGGGCACCGTGGTGCATGTGAACGCGGGCGTGGCCGGGCTGGTCTGCGCCTGGTTCCTGCGGCCGCGCCGCGGCTACGGGCACGAGCCCTTCGAGCCCTACAACCTGGCCCTGACCATGATGGGCGCGGCGCTGCTGTGGATGGGCTGGTTCGGCTTCAACGCCGGCTCATCGCTGGCCGGGGACAGCCGGGCGGCGCTGGCGCTGGCCGTCACCCACATTGCCGCCAGCGCGGGCGCCCTGGCCTGGTCGCTGGCCGAGTATGTGGTGCGCGGCAAGGCCACGCTGCTGGGGCTGTGCTCGGGGCTGGTCGGCGGCCTGGTGGCGATCACGCCGGCAGCCGGTTTCGTGACGCCGCTGTCGGCGCTGTGCATCGGCTCGATGGCCGGTGTCGCCTGCTATTGGGGCGCAACGGGGCTCAAGCGGCTGCTGGGCGCGGACGATTCGCTGGATGTGTTTGGCGTGCATGGCGTGGGCGGCATCGTGGGATCGCTGCTGACCGGCGTGTTTGCCAGCCCGCAGATCGGCGGCGTGCAGGGCAGCGTGCTCACCCAGGCCGTGAGCGTGCTGGCCGTGGCCTTGTTCACGCTGGTGGCCACGGCCGTGCTGCTGTGGTTGCTGGACATGCTGATCGGCCTGCGCGTGGATGAGGAAAGCGAGCTGCAGGGCCTGGACCTGGCGCTGCATCGCGAGCGCCTGAGTGGATGAACGGCCGGGCCGCAAAGCGGCCCGGCGCCCGATGATCGTCAAACCGAAGGAGTGCCCACTACATGCCCGAAAGCGAACTCCTGGCCATTGCCGCGCACCTGCATGTGCTGCTGCGCAGAAGCTGCGGCCGCGTGACCGACACCGAATGGCTGGCGGCCAATGCCGAGTACGCCGCCGAAATCATCCGCTTCGCCCGGGAGCAGGAAGGGGCGCGCAGCACGCCCGAACTGGTGGAATGGACCCATCGCTTCGAAGCGGCCTGGAATGCCGCGCTGGCCGGGCCCGCCGAGCGCTCGCCGCTCATGCAGCGCGCCGGCGAGCTGATGCGCCAGCGTGCGGAAAACCGCAAGTACGTGGGAACGCTGCGCTAGGGCCTGGCTGGCTCAGGCAGGAGGATCAGGCCGGTGGAGCGGGCACCGAGTGCAGCAGCACGGGCGCGTCGCCATCGCCGTTGACGCTTTCCAGCTGCACGCCAAAACCCCACAGGCGCGCTGCGTGCTTGAGCACTTCCAGCGCATCGTCGGACAGCGGCCGGCCCTGGTAGCGGGTGTGGCGCAGGGTGAGGCAGCGGTCGCCGCGCAGATTGACGTTCCAGACCTGGATATTGGGCTCGCGCGCGCCCAGGTCGTATTGCTGCGACAGCGTCTGGCGCAGGGTGCGGTAGCCGTCGTCGTCATGGATGGCGCTGACCAGCAGCTCGCGTTCGCTGGCGTCGTCATGAATGGCGAACAGGCGCATGTCGCGCATCAGCTGTGGGCTCAGGTACTGGCCGACAAAGCTCTCGTCCTTGAAGTTCTGCATGGCATGGTGCAGCGCCGGCAGCCAGGGCGTGCCGGCCAGGTCGGGGAACCAGCGGCGGTCTTCCTCGGTGGGGTCCTGGCAGATGCGGCGGATGTCGCGGTACATGGCAAAGCCCAGCGCATAGGGATTGATGCCGCTGTAGGCGCGGTGACCGGCGGGCGGCTGGTAGATGACGTTGGTGTGGGAGGACAGCCATTCGATCATCACGCCGTCGGTCAGCCAGCCTTCGTCGTACAGGGTGTTGAGCAGGGTGTAGTGCCAGAACGTCGCCCAGCCCTCGTTCATCACCTGGGTCTGGCGCTGCGGGTAGAAGTACTGGGCGATCTTGCGCACGATGCGCACGATCTCGCGCTGCCAGGGCTCCAGCAGCGGGGCGTTCTTCTCGATGAAGTACAGCAGGTTTTCCTCGGGCTCCTTGGGAAAGCGCTCGCTGTGCTGCGCCGCGCTGTCCTTGCCCGGGCGGGCCGGAAGGGTGCGCCACAGCTCGTTGACCTGCTGCTGGGCATAGGCCTCGCGCTGCTCGCGCTCGGCCCGCTCGCGCGCCAGGCTTTTCTTGGAGGGGCGGCGGTAGCGGTCCACGCCCAGGTTGGACAGGGCGTGGCAGGAGTCCAGCCATTGCTCCACCGTCGTCAGGCCGTGGCGCTCCTCGCACTGGGTGATGAAGTCGCGCGCATAGACCAGGTAGTCGATGATGCTGCCGGCATCCGTCCACATGCCGAACAGGTAGTTGTTCTTGAAGAAGCTGTTGTGGCCGTACGCCGCATGGGCGATCACCAGGGCCTGCATGGCCGTGGTGTTCTCCTCCATCAGATAGCTGATGCAGGGATTGGAGTTGATGACGATCTCGTAGGCCAGGCCCATGTGGCCGCGCCGGTAGCGCCGCTCCGTCGCCATGTATTCCTTGCCATAGCTCCAGTGGCGGTAGCCCACGGGCATGCCCACGCTGGCGTAGGCGTCCATCATCTGCTCGGCCGAGATCACTTCCAGCTGGTTGGGATAGGTGTCCAGGCCGTAGCGTTCGGCGGCGGCCGCAATCGCTGCGTGATAGCGTTCGATGAGCTCGAAGGTCCAGTCGCTGGGATCGGGCAGAGGCTCGGCCGGCCGCTCCCCCGCCGGCAGCGGCGCGGAGGGCACGATGCGCTGGGCCCGTTCGCTGGCCAGATGGGATTTCCACTGCGGCGTGGCATGGCGGGGCGCCAGCACGGGATAGTGAGAGAGGTTCATACCGATACCCCCTCTTTCTTGAACAGGTCGCGGAACACGGGGTAGATCTCGCTGGCGTCCGACACCTTGCGCATGGCGAAATGCGAGAACAGCGGCAGCACCTGGCTGTACTCCTGCCACAGGCTCTGCTCTTCCTGCACCACCTGCACATAGGCGAAGTAGCGCACCAGCGGCAGGATCTTGTCGACCAGCAGGTTGCGGCAGTTGGAGCCGTCGTCGCCGAAGTTGTCGCCATCGCTGGCCTGGGCCACGTAGATGTTCCAGTCCCCGGACGGGTAGCGCGCGCGGATGATCTGGTCCAGCAGCACCAGCGCACTGCTGACCACCGTGCCGCCGCTTTCCTGGGAGTGGAAGAACTCGTCCTCGCTGACCTCGGCCGCCTGCGTGTGGTGGCGGATGAAGACGATGTCGATCTTCTCGTAGTGCCGCGTCAGGAACAGGTACAGCAGGATGAAGAAGCGCTTGGCCAGGTCCTTGCGGTCCTGGTCCATGGAGCCGGACACATCCATCACGCAGAACATCACGGCCTGGCTGATGGGCGCAGGCACGCGCGTGCGGTTGCGAAACCGCAGGTCGATGGGGTCGAGAAAGGCCACCGTGCCCATGCGCAGCTTCAGCGCATCGATGCGCTGCTGCAGCTCGGCCGCCGCCTCGCTGGTGCCATCGTCCTGCGCCAGCAGCGCTTGCAGCTGCTCCTCCAGTGCCTTGAGTTCGCGGTGCGGCGCCTTGGTCAGCGCAATGCGCCGGCCCAGGGCGCCGCGCATGGTGCGCAGCAGGGCCAGGTTGTGCGGCGTGCCGTCGTGGCTGTAGCCGGCGCGGCGCGTCTTGTATTGCATGGTGTTGCCGATGTGGGTGCGCAGCAGCCGCGGCAGGGCCAGGTCTTCAAAGAACAGTTCCATGAACTCTTCCTTGGTCAGGGTGAAGGTGAAGTCGTCCTCGCCCTCGCCGCTGTCGCTGGCCTGGGAGCCGCCGCCGCCTGCGCCGCCCTGCGGCCGGGCAATGCGGTCGCCGCGCACATGCTCGGTGTTGCCCGGGTGCACCGTGTCATGGACGCCGCCCTGCCCATGGTGGAACACGGGCTCGCGGATGTCCTTGCGCGGGATGGAGACGCTCTCGGACTCCTCCATGTGGCGGATGCCGCGCTTGTCCACCGCGCGGCGCACCGCCTCGGCGATCTGCGCCTTGTAGCGGCGCACGAAGCGCTCGCGGTTGCCCACCGACTTGTTCTTGCCGGCCAGCCTGCGATCGATGATTTGCAATGCCATCTGTTCCCCCCAGCCCGGGCGCGCCGAAGGGCGGCGCACCCACCCGTCAGTTGCTCTTGCGAACGCGCAGATACCACTCGCACAGCAGGCGCACCTGCTTGGACGTATAGCCCTTGGCCTCCATGCGGGTGACAAAGTCCTCGTGCTTGCGGGCATCCTCGGCACTGGCCTTGGCGTTGAAGCTGATCACGGGCAGCAGCTCCTCGGTATTGGAGAACATCTTCTTCTCGATCACCACGCGCAGCTTCTCGTAGCTGGTCCAGCTGGGGTTCTTGCCCTGGTTGTTGGCCCGCGCGCGCAGCACGAAGTTGACGATCTCGTTGCGGAAGTCCTTGGCATTGGCAATGCCCGCGGGCTTCTCGACCTTCTCCATCTCGGCGTTGAGCGCGTTGCGGTCGAAGGCCTCGCCGGTATCGTTGTCGCGGTACTCGCTGTCCTGTATCCAGTAGTCGGCGTAGGTGACGTAGCGGTCGAAGATGTTCTGGCCGTACTCGCTGTAGCTCTCCAGATAGGCGGTCTGGATTTCCTTGCCGATGAACTCGGCATAGTGCGGCGACAGGTATTCCTTGATGTAGCTGGTGTACTTGGTCTCCAGCTCGGCAGGGAACTGCTCGCGCTCGATCTGCTGCTCCAGCACATACATGAGGTGCACCGGGTTGGCCGCCACCTCGGTGCTGTCGTAGTTGAAGACCTTGGACAGGATCTTGAACGCGAAGCGCGTGGAGATGCCCGACATGCCCTCGTCCACGCCCGCATAGTCGCGGTACTCCTGGAAGCTCTTGGCGCGCGGGTCCGTGTCCTTGAGGCTCTCGCCGTCATAGACCTGCATCTTGCTGAAGATGCTGGAGTTCTCGGGCTCCTTCAGCCGCGTGAGCACGGCGAACTGGGCCATCATCTTGAGTGTGCCGGGCGCGCACACGGCGCTGGCCAGCGAGGACTCGCGGATCAGCTTCTCGTAGATGCGCACCTCCTCCGACACGCGCAGGCAGTAAGGCACCTTGACGATGTAGACCCGGTCCAGGAAGGCCTCGTTGTTGCGGTTGTTGCGGAAGGCCTTCCACTCGCTCTCGTTGCTGTGGGCCAGCACCATGCCGTCGAAGGGAATGGCGCCAAAGCCCTCCGTTCCCTTGTAGTTGCTCTCCTGCGTGGCCGTCAACAGCGGGTGCAGCACCTTGATGGGCGCCTTGAACATTTCCACGAACTCCAGCAGGCCCTGGTTGGCCAGGCACAGGCCGCCCGAGTAGCTGTAGGCATCGGTATCGTCCTGGGCAAAGTTCTCCAGCTTGCGGATGTCCACCTTGCCCACCAGGCTGGAGATGTCCTGGTTGTTCTCGTCGCCCGGCTCGGTCTTGGCAATGCCCACCTGCCTGGAGATGCTGGGATAGCGCTTGACCACGCGGAACTGGCGGATGTCGCCGCCCAGCTCCTCCAGGCGCTTGACGGCCCAGGGCGACAGCACATGGTTGAGGCAGCGCCGGGGAATGCCGAACTGCTCCTCCAGCAGCGGCCCGTCCTCCACCGGATCGAACAGGCCCAGCGGCGACTCGTTCACGGGCGAGCCCTTGAGCGCATAGAACGGCACCTTCTGCATCAGGTATTTGAGGCGCTCGGCGATGGAGCTCTTGCCACCGCCCACGGGGCCCAGCAGATAGAGGATCTGCTTGCGCTCTTCCAGACCCTGGGCCGCATGGCGGAAGAAGCTCACCACTTGCTCGATGGAGTCTTCCATGCCGTAGAACTCGGCGAAGGCCGGATAGCGCCGGATGACCTTGTTGGCAAACAGCCGCGACAGGCGCGGATCATTGCGCGTGTCCACCATTTCGGGTTCGCCTATGGCCGCCAGCATGCGCCGGGCGGCGCCCTCGTAGGCCATGGGATCGCGCTGGCACAGGGCGAGAAATTCGTCCAGCGACATCTCTTCTTCGCGAAGGCGAACGTAACGTGCAGCCGAGTTGCTGATGACATCCATACGACCTCTCCCGGCGGCACCCGAGGGCGAACAGTGCCGCGAAGTTGCAAGGCATTCGCTACCGTGTGGAACTGTTGTAGCACCTTGCATCCGCTTTGAATAGCTCATACGTCCCACATGTCTGCATTGCGCGCGAGGTCACAATGTCAGGTTCCTGGACTACCCCGCTTTTTGCGGCGCCGGGACAGGGGCTTGAGCCAGCCGAGCCTGCAGCAAGGCCCGTGAATACAGCGCCTCACGCTCCCACTTTTGACAAATGATAGTCCGCACTCACACAGCGGCACAGGCCCGAATTCAGAACCGATGTCTCCTGCCGACAACCCCCTACTTGCCGCCGGTCGCCCATCGCGCAAACTGGCTGCCGTCACGCCGATGCACCTGCTGTGGGCCATGTGCCTGGTGCTCGGCCTGCTGCTCGCCCTGCTGGCACCGGGCCTGGCCAAGGCCGCACCGGCAGCAGGCCCTTTGGGTGCCTTGCAGGGCACCCTGGGCGGTGGCTCCGCGTCCGACAAGGAACGAAGCAACGCCATTCAGACCCAGCTCGATGCCGCCGCCTCGGCCACAAAGGAAGCCGATGCGCTGGCCCAGGAACTGGACCGCATGCGCGCCAGGGCACGCACGCCCGTGCCGGCCCTGCCCGCGCCGCTGAGCGACGAGCAGCTGGGCAGCCTGTTCGATCGCTGGAAGGAACGCGTTCCCGCCAACGCCAGCCAGGAAGTGCTGGAACGCCTGCTGGCCGATGAGCGCGATGCCATTGCCGCCCTCAAGGCCGGCATCGAGAAATCCGCGGCCGACCAGGCCAACCTGGTCTCGCAGCCCGGCCCGGGGCGCATCGATCTGTCCATCCTCCAACAACGCGCGCAGGAAAACGCCGAGCCCGTGACCGCCGAGCCCGGCGAAGCCCCCGACCTCACCCAGGCACGCCAGGCACGGCGCAGCGCAGAGCACCGCCGCGCCCTGCTGGAGCTGGCGCTGCGCCAGGAAGAGCAGTCCACCATCGAAGCCCGCCAGCGCCTGCTGGCCGCCCAGCTGCAGGCCCAGCGCCGCGAGCTGCTGGAGCGCATGCCGCGCGCCGCCTGGCTGACCCAGCGCATTGCCGAGCGCAGCCGCCAGCAACTGGAGCAACAGGTGCAGGAGATGGAGCTGGCCGCCCAGCACGCTTCCGCCGCCGATCCCGCCATACGCGACCTGGCCCAGCGCAATGCGGCGCTGGCCGCGCAGATCCTCAAGAACTCCAATGAACTGGCGCAGGAGCGCAAGACCCTGGCCAATGACGAATATGTGCGTGACCAGTTGAGCGCCACGCTGCGCGACACCCAGGCACGCCTGCGGCTGGGCGGTGGCAGCGCGGCCGTGGGCCAGTGGCTGTGGCAGCAGCGCGTGGAGCTGTCCTCCGGCAGCACCCTGCAGGCCAGGCACCGGGCCGTGCAGCGCCAGCTGGCCGAGCTGCGGCTGATGCTGTTCAACTCCAGCAAATGGCGCCAGAACCCCGGCGCGGACACGGCGGCACAGGCCCCGGCCGACGCTGCGGATGCAGGCGGCGTGGCGGCACCGGAGCCGGCCGCCAACGCCACGGTATCGGCCCAGCAGACCGCTTTGCTGGCCCGGCAGGTGGCACTCACCGACCAACTGCAGCCGGTGTTGCTGCGCCGCATCGCCGTGCTGGAGCAGACCGACGACGCGCTGCGCGCGGCCCTGCGCAGCGGCAATGAGTTGCGCCAGGTGCTGGACAAGGAGCTGCTGTGGTTCCCCAGCCACCGCCCCATGGACCGTACCTGGCTCAGCGAGTGGCAGGCGCTGGAGCAGGACATCGAAGGCAGCAGCTCGCCCTGGAAAACCGCACGCGCCCTGGCCGCCAGCATCTGGAACGATCCCTGGGCCTTTGGCGCCGTCGGCCTGATCGTGGCCCTGCTGCTGGGCCTGCGCCGCTACGCGCTGCGCCAGCTGCAGTCCATCGCCGTGCGCGTGGGCGACTTCATGCGCGACCACTTCGGGCTGAGCCTGCTGGCGCTGGGCTGGAGCCTGCTCTACACCCTGCCCTGGAGCTTTGCGGCCGCGGCGCTGGGCAGCCTGCTGCAAGGCCCCGAAACCGTGGGCACGGCGCTGGAGCCGCTGGGCGCCACCCTGGTCCAGCTCAGCGATTTCATCTTCGTGGCCACCTTGCTCAACGCCCTGTTCTGCCCAGGCGGGCTGGCACTGGCCCACTTCGGCTGGCCGGCTGCTCGCGTGCAGATGCTGCGCCAGATGGTGCGCCGCGCCGCCTGGCTGATCGTGCCTGCCGAACTGCTGGGCGGCCTGGCCTTCTACAGCCATGACAACCACGCCATCAGCACCTGGGGGCGCATCTCCATCCTCATGCTGTCGCTGGGCCTGGCCTGGATGGCCTGGCTGTACTTTCGCCGTGTCATGCAGCAAAAGCGGCCCGGCATCCACTGGGGCCAGATCGTCAGCGTGGTGCTGATGCTCATGCTCAGCGCGCTGGCCGTGGGCATCGTGCTCGGCTATGTCTACACGGCCACCGAAGTCATCCAGGCCCTGATGGCCAGCTTCGTGTTCCTGGGCGCGGTCGAGGTCGTGGTCAACCTGCTGCGGCGCTGGCTGCTGCTGGGCGAGCGGCGCCTGGCACTGAACCGGCTGCGCGAAGCCGCCAGGCTGGCCCAGAGCGGCTCGGGCGTGGACACCGGCAAGGCCCCCACCGACGAAGCCACCCAGATGGCCCTGGTCACCGTGGGCGCCCAGGCGCACCGGCTGCTGGGCCTGCTGCAGCAGGTGCTGGTCGTGCTGACCCTGGTCTACGCCTGGCTGCCCGTGCTGCCTGCGCTGCTGCGCTCCGAAGGCGTGGTGCTCTGGTACACCACCAACACCGGCGCCGACGGCATCGCGCATGCCGCCCCCGTGAGCCTGATGGATGCGCTGCTGGGCGTGATGATCCTGCTGCTCACCTTCAGCTTTGCACGCAACCTGCCGGGCCTGCTGGAAGTGACGCTGTCGGCCTCCAACCGCATCAGCAGCTCCGCGCGCTACACCCTGGCCACGCTGGCGCGCTACGCCATCACCATCGCGGGCACGGTCAGCGCCTTCACACTGCTGGGCCTGCGCTGGGGCCAGCTGCAGTGGATGGTGGCGGCGCTCACCGTGGGCCTGGGCTTCGGCCTGCAGGAGATCTTCGCCAACTTCGTCTCGGGCCTGATCCTTCTGGTGGAGCGGCCCTTCCGCGTGGGCGATGTCATCACCATCGACACCCTCACCGGCACCGTCACGCGCATCCGCACGCGGGCCACCACGGTGCTGGACTTCGACAACAAGGAAATCGTCATCCCCAACAAGACCTTCATCACCGGCCAGGTGACGAACTGGACCTTGAGCGACGACGTGACCCGCCTGGTGATCGACGTGCCCGTGGCCCACGGCAACGACCCCGAGCAGGTGCGCAACATGCTGCTGGACATTGCCAGGGAGCACCCCCAGGTGCTGCGCGAGCCCGAGCCCAACTGCTGGTTCATGGCGCTGGAAGGCAACGGCCAGCGCTTCGAGCTGCGCGCCTACGTGGGCAAGGTCGAAGACCGCCTGCCCGTGCGCCACGACCTCAACCGCCGCGTCAACGACCGGCTCAAGGACGCTGGCATTGCCGTGGCCTTCCCGCAGCTGGACCTGCATGTGCGCAACATGCCGGCCCATGCACCGGGGCAGGCACCGGGGCAGGCATCTGTGCAGACCCCACCCCATCCGACGGCATGAGGCCGGCAAGTCCCCCGGTTCCGCGCGCACAGCGCGGCATTGCCCCGCTCGCGGTCAGAACACTTCCCAGTTCTCGTCCACACGCTCGCCCGCCTTGCGCAGCGAGGTGACCTTGGCAGGCGCTGCAGCAACCCTGGGTGCGGCTGCGGACGCCATCGTCCGCTGGACGCCCTTGCTGCCTGCGGCGGCCGGCGCTGGCGCCTGGGCCGGTGAGGACGCGGGCAGGGACACGGACGAGGACACCCCGTCCAGCTTGAACAGGCTGACCAGATCGACCAGCCTGGCAGCCTGCGCATTCAGGCTCGCGGCAGCCGCCGCCGATTCCTCGACCAGGGCCGCATTCTGCTGCGTGACCTGGTCAAGCTGTACGACGGCATCGCCCACCTGCGCCACACCATCGGCCTGCTCGGCCGTGGCCGCGCCTATTTCGCCGATCAGGTCGGCAACGCGCTGCGCCTGCTGGACGATGTCCTTCATCGCGGAGCCCGTCTCGCTCACCAGGCCCGAGCCCTCGTCCACCTTGGATACGCTCTCGCCTATCAGGGCCTTGATCTCCTTGGCTGCCCCCGCGCTGCGCTGGGCCAGGCTGCGCACTTCGGATGCCACCACGGCAAAGCCGCGCCCCTGCTCGCCCGCCCGCGCCGCCTCCACGGCAGCATTGAGCGCCAGGATGTTGGTCTGGAAGGCAATGGAGTCGATCACGCCGATGATGTCCTCGATCTTCCGGGAACTCGCGGTGATCTGCTCCATGGTGGCCACAACGCGGTCCACGATCTTGCCGCCGCCGGTGGCGGCCTGGCTCGACGATGCTGCCAGCTGGGTGGCGGTGCGCACCGTATCGGCATTGAGCTTGACGGTGGCGTTCATCTCCTCCATGGAGGCGGCGGTCTGCTCCAGATTGCTTGCCTGCTCTTCCGTGCGCTGGCTCAGGTCCGCATTGCCCGAGGCAATCTGGCTGGCGCCGGTCGCGATGGATTCGCTGCTTTGCCGCACATCGGCGACCACGCGCGCCAGGCCGGCACGCATGTCCTCCATGGCGTGCAGCAGGCTGGAGGTGTCTCCGGGCGCCAGTTGCACCCGCACGGACAAATCGCCCTGCGCGATCTGGCGCGCCACCCCGGCGGCATAGGAGGGCTCTCCGCCCAGCTGCTGCTTGACCGTCCTGGTGATCATCCAGGCCACCAGAGAGCCCAGCGCGGCGGCCAGCAGCGTCAGCACCAGCATGGCCACGCCGTCTTCGGCCACGCGGCGCAGGGAGCCGTCCACCGTGGCCTGCGTCTGTGCCTTCTGGTAATCGACCAGTGCCTCGACCGCATCGAAATAGGTCGTCTGCAAGGCGCGCAGGCGTCCCATGATCAGGTCCCTGGCCGCATCGCCCTGGTTGGCCAGGCCCAGGTCCCCGGCCTGGCGCATGGTCTCCACGAAAGGCTGGCGCGCCTGCCGTATGTCGGCAAAGAGCCGGCGCGCCTGCTCGGTCTGCAGGCGCTGGTCCAGCTCCTTCATGACCAGGCCGTTCCTGGCGACCACCTCATCCAGCCGGCGGCTCTCCTCGGCCATCTGCGCCGGATCGGTGATCAGCGCCAGATTGCGCACCACCCGCGCAGACACATTGGCGTTGTCCTTGAGCGATTGCAGCCGGGCCAGATTGCCCATGCGGTCCTCGGCCAAAACACGCAACTGCTCCCCCTGATCGTGCAGCTTCATCCAGCCGAAGCCGGCCACGCACACGCAGACCACGATCACCGCAAGGAAACCCATGCCCAGCATGGTTCCCAACTTCATACGCCTCAGAAAACCCACGTCGCTCTCCCTCGAACCACCTACGCAAACCGGCCAGACTGCTGGCACGGAAGAAACACATCCGGGAACAAATTTGACAATTTGAATCAGTCGTGTCGCCTTCCCAAACCCTGCACATCCAGTAGGACAGCGCCTTGCCGGCATGCAGGCATCGGGCTGCCAGCGATTGCCAGAACCCCTCATTTCGCGCTTGATGGCCATGCTTCAATCCACGCGACCGCACGGGGCGCGACGGCCCAGCACATCTGCCCATGAGTCCCTCGGGATAGTTTCAATCCACGCGCCCGCACGGGGCGCGACTGCTGCACACCAACGCCAACCACGGCGCAGGTGGCGTTTCAATCCACGCGCCCGCACGGGGCGCGACTGGGGCATGGAGCCCTACGACAACGGCGCGGTGATCGTTTCAATCCACGCGCCCGCACGGGGCGCGACTGCGGCCGGAGACAGACGAGAGGGGATGGCGGAGTTTCAATCCACGCGCCCGCACGGGGCGCGACGAGTTGAGCCACCCTGTGCTACCCGCTCGTACTGTTTCAATCCACGCGCCCGCACGGGGCGCGACCATTTGCCTGAGCATTTTCCGCTGTCGCGATGGAGTTTCAATCCACGCGCCCGCACGGGGCGCGACCGCGGGCCAAGACCGAGACGGCGCAGACCGAGGAGTTTCAATCCACGCGCCCGCACGGGGCGCGACCTCTACTCGATCTACACGTCCAGCGGAGATGGAGGTTTCAATCCACGCGCCCGCACGGGGCGCGACGTGAAAATGATCGACTTGTCAAGCAATTGTTGAGTTTCAATCCACGCGCCCGCACGGGGCGCGACTCAGCACCCAGCGGCCGGAACCCTGCAGCACTTGTTGCAGTTTCAATCCACGCGCCCGCACGGGGCGCGACAGCGCCACCGCACATCGCGAGCCACACGAATGTGTTTCAATCCACGCGCCCGCACGGGGCGCGACGGATATAGCCCACACCATAGACATGATGTCGTGTTTCAATCCACGCGCCCGCACGGGGCGCGACGTGGCCGAGGCAGGTCCTTCTACTTCGGCAGCAAGGTTTCAATCCACGCGCCCGCACGGGGCGCGACGTCAAAGACCCGCTGTTTGGCAAGCTCCTGCACATGTTTCAATCCACGCGCCCGCACGGGGCGCGACGTACCGCCCCATCTCATCCCCCAACACCTAAGTGTTTCAATCCACGCGCCCGCACGGGGCGCGACGCCAGGCCCAGGCGCCGCGCCACACGACCACCCGTTTCAATCCACGCGCCCGCACGGGGCGCGACAACCCTGAGCTGGACACGCAGGGCGCTTGGCACGTTTCAATCCACGCGCCCGCACGGGGCGCGACACCAAGCGCGCCGTGACCCTGTGGCGCTCCGTGAAGTTTCAATCCACGCGCCCGCACGGGGCGCGACGCATCGGGCGGGTGTGCAACAGATCTATCAGGAGTTTCAATCCACGCGCCCGCACGGGGCGCGACGCCGGGACCATGGGGGTTGAGGCAGGGGGAGTGCATGTTTCAATCCACGCGCCCGCACGGGGCGCGACATGCCAGCCAGGACTACCGATCAATCGACGCACGTTTCAATCCACGCGCCCGCACGGGGCGCGACGCATCAGCCCTTGATCGAGCGACGCACCCAGGTGGTTTCAATCCACGCGCCCGCACGGGGCGCGACGCACATCGACGGGTACGTCGCGCGACGAGAGGCGTTTCAATCCACGCGCCCGCACGGGGCGCGACCCGCCGCGTGCGGGGTGTCCCATACCGCCATCCAGTTTCAATCCACGCGCCCGCACGGGGCGCGACCTGTGTCAGGTGCGCCACCCATGCTGACGGACTCGGTTTCAATCCACGCGCCCGCACGGGGCGCGACCCTTTGTGCGCGGCCCGCGTAGGTCATCATCTGGGGTTTCAATCCACGCGCCCGCACGGGGCGCGACTCCAGCTCGATGCTCTGCACCGCGCAGGTGTGACGTTTCAATCCACGCGCCCGCACGGGGCGCGACGTCCACGGGGATGGGGTCCGCCAGCCGGTGGCGCGTTTCAATCCACGCGCCCGCACGGGGCGCGACCAAGACAGCGTTGCAACTCCGGGCGCGCGCTCACTGTTTCAATCCACGCGCCCGCACGGGGCGCGACGGCCTGGCCACGCTGGCTGAATGAGATGGCCAATGTTTCAATCCACGCGCCCGCACGGGGCGCGACGAGGGCAGGCCCCCGCCGTTTGTCTCTTAGGGCGCGTTTCAATCCACGCGCCCGCACGGGGCGCGACCCAGCACTGAGCATACAGCCGCGCGAGCAACCAGGTTTCAATCCACGCGCCCGCACGGGGCGCGACGCTGGGCGATGTGTTTGAGGAGTGGCTGAAGGTGTTTCAATCCACGCGCCCGCACGGGGCGCGACTCCGCCGTAGAGACTCGTCCCATCGTTGATGAGCGTGTTTCAATCCACGCGCCCGCACGGGGCGCGACGACTGGTCAACATGATCCGAATTATCTGTGATGCGTTTCAATCCACGCGCCCGCACGGGGCGCGACACCAATGAGCCGCCGCCTCGACCCACCCCGTTCTGTTTCAATCCACGCGCCCGCACGGGGCGCGACAGCTACGGCCGGCGAATGAGCTCGGCTTCGTTGGCGTTTCAATCCACGCGCCCGCACGGGGCGCGACGAAAGGCGGTTCGGCATCTCGCCGCAGTTCTCAATGTTTCAATCCACGCGCCCGCACGGGGCGCGACACCCTCAAGAAATCTCGAATCGAAGGTAGCCACGGTTTCAATCCACGCGCCCGCACGGGGCGCGACCCGACACAATTGAGCGCGCCGCGAAAATCGCAGGTTTCAATCCACGCGCCCGCACGGGGCGCGACTTGCGGAGCAGCAACCGCTCCCGCAGTCGGTCCCGTTTCAATCCACGCGCCCGCACGGGGCGCGACCCCCGTACGGAAGGAGCTCGCGCCGATGCCTGTGTTTCAATCCACGCGCCCGCACGGGGCGCGACGCTGCTATGTGCCTCCGGCGCCTACCTCCGGGAACGTTTCAATCCACGCGCCCGCACGGGGCGCGACCTTGTGGCCCCACACGCTGGTGTCTTCCTGAGGCCAGTTTCAATCCACGCGCCCGCACGGGGCGCGACCGATGGCGCCTAGGGTGAGGGCGCCGCCGACCAGGTTTCAATCCACGCGCCCGCACGGGGCGCGACGACCATGGATAACGCAGCACGCGAAGCCATGGCAGTTTCAATCCACGCGCCCGCACGGGGCGCGACATAAGCCACGGCTTCATAACTCTTGCCCGAGCCGGGTTTCAATCCACGCGCCCGCACGGGGCGCGACGCCGGAGGCAGATACTTGTTTGAAGGCCTGCGCATAGTTTCAATCCACGCGCCCGCACGGGGCGCGACGCTGGCTGTAAGCCGTGTGGGGGCTGTGATGGCAGTTTCAATCCACGCGCCCGCACGGGGCGCGACGGCATGCTTATAACCCAGCCGTACCACTGCATAAAAAGCTTCGCCATCGCGAACCTGTGCGCTCTGTCACGGAAAAACGGCAAGGACAACGACAGACGCAGTGATGCCTCAACAAAAACAACGGCTTGCAGAAATGCGAACCTCAGGGGAGGACAAAGGTCACTTGGGGTTCGCGGGACGCGAGCTGGTGCGGCCAACTGCGGCCGGGGCGCGCGGTGACTGGGTGCCCACAAAAAAGCGGCCTTTCAGGCCGCTCTTCATCAGCATGCGCAGCCGCAAGCCAATCAGCTACCAGCCACCTTCATGCGGTTGATCAGGATAGAGCCCACGGTCTTGGCGCCGTAGTTGTAGGCATCCGCGCCCACGGCCTCGATGCCCTTGAGCATGTCCTTGAGGTTGCCGGCGATGGTGATCTCATGCACGGGGAAGGCGATTTCGCCGTTTTCCACCCAGAAGCCGCTGACGCCGCGCGAGTAGTCGCCGGTCACGTAGTTCACGCCCTGGCCCATGAGTTCGATCACGAACAGGCCCGTGCCCAGCTTCTTGAGCATGGCGGGCAGGTCGTCGCCGGCCTTGGTGCGGCGCGAGGTCATGACCAGGTTGTGCGATCCGCCGGCATTGCCGGTGGTCTTCATGCCCAGCTTGCGTGCCGAGTAGCTGGACAGGAAGTAGCCCTCGACGCGGCCGGCATCCACCACCTTGCGGGCCTGCACGCGCACGCCTTCCTCGTCGAAGGGCGAACTGCCCTTGCCGCCAAGGATGAAGGGATCTTCCGTGATGTCGATGTGCTTGGGGAAGACGGGCTTGCCCAGCGAGTCGAGCAGGAAGGTGCTGCGGCGGTACAGCGCGCCCCCGCTGACGGCCTGCACGAAGCTGCCCAGCAGGCCGGCGGCCAGCGTGGACTCGAACAGCACCGGGCACTCGGTGGTCGGGATCTTGCGGCTGCCCAGGCGGCTCAGGGCGCGCTGGGCGGCGTAGCGGCCCACGGCTTCGGGCGAGGCCAGGTCGGCCGCGTTGCGCATGGAGCTGTACCAGGCATCGCGCTGCATCTCGCCATTGCGGCCGGGCAGCGATGCGATGGGCGCCACCGACAGGCTGTGGCGCGAGCTGGCGTAGCCGCCACGGAAACCATTGGTATGGGCGCTGAAGAAATGGCTTTGCTGGGCCGAGACACCAGCGCCTTCGCTGTTGGTGATGCGCTTGTGCGTGCCCAGGGCAGCTTCTTCGCACTGCAGCGCCAGCTGCGCCGCAGCCTCGCTGGTCAGCTCCCAGGGGTGGAACAGCTGCAGGTCGCGGTGGGTGCCGGGCGGGGCGATGTCGGCCGCATCGGGCAGGCCGGCCATGGGATCTTCGGCCGTGAAGCGTGCGATGTCGTAGGCGGCCTGCACGGTCTGCTGGATGGCGGCATCCGAGAAGTCCGAGGTGCTGGCGTTGCCTCGGCGGTTGCCCAGGTAGACGGTCACGCCCAGCGACTTGTCGCGGTTGCGCTCCACGGTCTCCAGCGCCCCCTTGCGCACACTCACGCTCAGGCCGCAGCCCTCGGAAGCCTCGGCTCCGGCGTCGGTGGCGCCGAGCTTCTTGGCGTGGACCAGGGCACGGTCCACCAGGTCTTCAAAAAACGGTTGGCTGTAGCTGAAGCCGGAATCAGCCTGCGGTTTGGCGGTGCTTGCCGCGCGGGGACGGGGTTTTTTCATAGCGGCGGCTATGATAGCCGCCACTGCAGCGCCCTCCGCGCCGCCACTGTATTTGTCCCCTACCCCATGTCACGCAAACCCAAAAAAGGCTACTACGTCAAAGGTCACTTCGTTGCCGAAGGCAGCGAACTCGACCTGCAGCTCAAGGCCGAACTCAAAGGCACCCCCGACTCCAGCAAGACGGATCTCAAGCGCGAGTCCGACGCCTTGCAGGACCTCGGCAAGGATTTGCTGACGCTGCGCTCCGACCTGTTCAAGCGCCTGCAATTGCCAGACCAACTGGCCGATGCCCTGGCCGAGGCCAAGCGCATCACCAATTTCGAAGGCAAGCGCCGCCAGATGCAGTACGTCGGCAAGCTCATGCGCAAGCTGGACGAGACCGAGATCGCCGCCGTGCGCGCCGCGCTGGACGAGCAGCACAACGGATCGGCCGCCGAGAAGATGGCCCTGCATGCGGCCGAGCAATGGCGCGACCGCCTGATTGCCGAGGAATCAGCCCTGTCCATCTGGCTGGACCATTTCCCCGACACCGACACCCAGCAGCTGCGCGCCCTGATCCGCCAGGCCCGCAAGGACATGCCGGGCGCCCATGAGGCCAATGTGCAGGAATCCACCGGCCTGGCCCAGCGCAAGGGCCGCGCCTACCGCGATCTGTTCCAGCTGGTGCGCCAGCAGTTGGGCGGCACGGGCCGCGAGACAGCCGAGGACGGTGACGGCGCTGGCGAGGAAGCCGACGATGAGTGAGCCCGTCCATGACGCCGTGCGCATCGGCATCGTTTCGATCAGCGACCGTGCCAGCAGCGGCGTCTATGAGGACAAGGGCCTGCCGGCCCTGCAGGACTGGCTCACCCGCGCGCTCAGGAACCCCATCACGTTCGAGCCGCGCCTGATCCCCGACGAGCAGGCCGGCATCAGCGCCACGCTGATCGAACTGGTCGATGCCGGCTGCTGCCTGGTGCTGACCACGGGCGGCACCGGCCCCGCCCCGCGCGATGTCACGCCCGAAGCCACGCTGGCCGTGGCCGACAAGGAAATGCCGGGCTTTGGCGAGCAGATGCGCCAGATCAGCCTGGCCTTTGTGCCCACGGCGATCCTGTCGCGCCAGGTGGCGGTGATCCGTGGCAAGAGCCTGATCATCAACCTGCCGGGCCAGCCCAAGGCCATTGCCGAAACCCTGGAAGGTCTGAAGAACCCCGATGGCACGCAAAAGGTCAACGGCATCTTTGCGGCCGTGCCCTATTGCGTGGACCTGATCGGCGGGCCCTATCTGGAAACGGACGACAGCGTCTGCAAGGCTTTCCGCCCCAAGAGCGCAGTGCGCACCGCCCGACCTGCGGCCTGATCGCGCGGACACGGCAATCGACAAGCAGCCTGCGGGCTGCTTTTTATTTTTTCAGCCCCTTGAACCAGCGCTGAATCCGGGCCCGCAATTGCCGTTTGCCGTCATCACCCAACGGCATGCCGCTTGCCAGTTTCAGTGCCGCATCGACCTGTACATGGCCATGCTCCATCAGTGCCATACTCGTGGAAGCGAGAGCCTTCGCCAATGGATCCGTCGATCCGGTCCGCCAGATCCGGAGCGTTGAGCGGATAGATGTCCGCCTCTGCGGACATCTTGAAAACCGGCTCGGGATACGGGATGGAGCCCAGGATTGCCTGGCTTCCCACGATGACGAATTCATACTCATTCGTCACATCCCCGCTCGCACGAATGATGTGCTCAAGATCCTCTCGGTTCATAGGCCCGCCCTGTATCTCCCAATGCAACGCCCCGCTTGAGATCCCCCACCTGCGCCAGTACCTGCTGGCGCACCTGTTCGGGCAGCACCGATGTCAGGGGCGAGGCCTGGCGCAGTTCCTGGGCCCTTCGCGTGCGGGCCAGGATGGTGCGCCAGCGGCCATTTTGCAAGACATCCTGCCACTGCCTCCACAGGCTGGCGGAATGCGAATCCCCCTGGCTCAACCACCTCTCCAACGTGTCCTGTGCCTGCTGCAGCAATGCCGGGTCAGATCGCACAAGGCGCACGGCTTCTTCATGCAATGCGAGGCTTTGCAGATCCTGCACTTCATGGCGCGCATCCTGCGCACGCACCAGAACCTGTACGACGGGCCTGGCATGGCGCGAACGGGCTGCGGCAGTTCCTGCGGGCGCGGGCTGCAGGGCGTCGCCCGCCAGCAATGCCAATTCTCCCCCTATGCCCAGTTCCGACATGACTCGCAGGTACGTGCCCATGGATGGCCCGGGATCGCCGGACTCGACTGCAGCGAGCGTGCTGCGGGATATGCCTACGCGCGAGGCCATCTCGACCGTGCCCAGCCCCTGCTCCTTGCGCAGGCGCTTGAGCCGGTCACCGAACTGCAAAAGCAGTTGGCGCTGAAGAAGGATGGATTTTTCTGGCGTTTTCATTTGTCCATTATTCTAAGCAAAACCTGAATTTTTGATTGTTTTTCTAGACAAATTAATTCAAGTCCAGTGCTTTCGCATTCCCAGGTCAAGGAACGGAAAAGCAGGTCCTGACGCGCGCACAAGCCACGGCCGGGATACGCAGCGCATGGCGATCAATCAACGGGCCGGCCACGTTGCAAGGATGAGCGGCTGTACTGTCGCACCGGGGCCACCAAGCCCGTGCTTGCCCCAATGCGGCAGGCCCCTGTCCCTGCCAGCATGGAATCACCCGGCCCCTGCGCAACAGCAGCGGGCTTTTTCCATCCAAAGCAAGGAGACTTCATGCAGCAACGCCCCAAGACATCGCTGATGACACCGCTGGCACTGGCACTGTGCGCCGCCGCACTGGCAACGCCGGCCCTGGCGCAGCAGGACAAGGTTCGGATCGGCTTCATCACCGACATGTCCAGTCTCTATGCCGATGTCGAGGGCAAGAACGGCGCCGTGGCGATACAGATGGCCATTGACGACTACGGCGGCAAGCTGCTGGGCAAACCCATCGAGCTGCTGACGGCCGACCACCAGAACAAGGCCGATATCGCCGCCAGCAAGGCGCGCGAGTGGATAGACACGCAGGGCATCAGCCTGGTGTTTGGCGGCACGAACTCGGCCACGGCCCTGTCCATGGCCAAGGTGGCGCAGGAGAAAAAGCGGGTCTTCATCGACAACGGCGCAGGCAGCTCGGCGCTGACCAACGAGCAGTGCAGTCCCTACACCGTGCACTACGCCTTCGACACCGTGGCCCTGGCCAAGGGCACGGGCGCGGCCGTAGTGGAGGCCGGAGGCAAGAGCTGGTACTTCGTGACCGCCGACTATGCCTTCGGCCATGCGCTGGAGGCCGATACCACCAAGATCATCGAGGCGCGTGGCGGCAAGGTGCTGGGCTCGGTCAAGACGCCGCTGAACGCCAGCGATTTCTCCAGCTTCATGCTGCAGGCGCAGAACTCCAAGGCCCAGATCCTGGGCCTGGCCAACGCGGGTGGCGACACCATCAACTCCATCAAGGCCGCGCGCGAGTTCGGCGTGACCAAGGACATGAAGCTGGCCGGCCTGCTGGTGTTCTTCACCGACGTGCACAGCCTGGGCCTGAAGAACACGCAGGGCATGCAGTTCACCACCAGTTGGTACTGGGACATGAACGATGCCTCGCGCAAGTTCGCCGACGCCTTCATGGCCAAGACCCAGCGCCGCCCCAGCGAAATCCATGCGGCCGACTACTCGGCCACCATGAACTGGCTCAAGGCCGTGGAAAAGGCCGGCACGCTGGATGCCGACAAGGTCATGGCCACCTGGCGCGGCATGAAGATGGACGACTTCTTCGGCAGCGGCTACCTGCGCGAGGACGGCCGCTACGTGCACGACATGTACCTGATGGAAGTGAAATCCCCGGCCGAATCCAAGGGCACCTGGGACTACTACAAGCTGGTCAAGAAGCTGCCGGCCGAGCAGGTCTGGACCACCAAGGCCGAGAGCAAGTGCCAATATTGGCGGTAAACATCGCTCCCCCTGAGCGGCTTCGCCGCTTCCCCCAGAGGGGGACGACACCCTCGGGGCGGGGCGGCCCTTCCTCGGTGTCCCTGATTTGCGGCTGGGGGGTCAACATGTCCCCGCCATAAGACAGAGTTGCGAGGTTTCAGGCGTATCCCAGGCCTGCTCTCCACTGAATCTCCATGCCTTGGTCAATGCCGGGACATCGAACCGCGCCAGACTGGTAAGTTCGAGCATCTGGCGCGGCGCCGGGCAGGGACTGTCTCCCCTGCGGCCGACCGCGCGGCAGGGGAAGAATGAAGTTCAATCGCAAATGGGCCATGGTCGCCGTCGCAGGCGCATGCATGGTCGCAGGCCTGGTGTGGTGGAAGGCCAGTGCCAAGCCCTCCACCCAATTCGCAACCGCACCCGTCACCGTCGGCGACCTGGAGCAGACCGTGCTGGCCGTGGGCCGGCTGCACCCCAAGGAACTGGTGGCCGTGGGCGCCCAGGTCTCGGGCCAGGTCCGGCGCCTGCACGTGGAGCTGGGCCAGAAGGTCAAGGCCGGCGAGCTGATCGCCGAAGTCGATGCCCAGCCGCAGCGCATCAAGCTGCGCAATGCCGAGGCATCCGTCACCGCCTTGCAGGCCCAGCTGGCCGCGCGGCGCGCGGCGCTGGTGCAGGCCCGGCTGACCTTCCAGCGCCAGCAGGAGCTGCTGCAGGCCGACGCCACCTCGCGCGCCGACCATGAAGCCGCCAAGGCTGCGCTGGACACCGCGCTGGCCGATGTCGGCGCCCTTCAGGCACAGATCGAGCAGGCACGCACCCAGGTGGAGACCGAGCGCATCAACCTGGGCTACACCCGCATCGTCGCGCCCATGGACGGCGTGATCGTGGCCGTGGTCACCAAGCAGGGCCAGACCCTGAACTCCTTCCAGACCACGCCCACCATCGTCATGCTGGCCAAGCTCGACGTGATGACCGTGCGCGCCGAGATTGCCGAGGCCGACGTGGACAAGATCCAGCTGGGCCAGACGGTCTGGTTCACCACGCTGGGCAGCGGCCGCCAGCGCCACACCGCCACGATCGAGCGCATAGAGCCTGCGCCCGCCTCCATCGCCACGGACGCCACCGCTGGCGCAGCGACCGCCACCGGCGCCCAGGCCGCCAAGGCCATCTACTACAACGCCCAGTTCGACGTGCCCAACCCGGAAGGCAAGCTGCGCCCCTCCATGACCGCCCAGGTCACCGTGCGCGTGGCCCAGGCCGACAAGGCCGTGCTCATGCCGGCCGCCGCGCTGGGCAGCCGCGATGCCGACGACAACTACAGCGTGCGCGTGCGCGATGCCCAGGGCCAGGTCACCGAGCGCAAGGTGCGCGTGGGCCTGCGCACCAACGCCCAGGCCCAGGTGCTGTCGGGGCTGGAGCCCGGCGAGCAGGTGGTGATCGGCGAGGCCAGCCCCGGCGGCAAGCCGGCCGGCAGCGACCCGATGGGAATGTAAGCATGGACCATGCATTGCTGCAGATGCAGGGCCTGCGCCGGGAGTTTCCTGCGGGCGACACCACGGTGGCGGTACTCAAGGACATAGACCTGACCATCGAGGCCGGCGAGATGGTGGCCATCGTCGGCGCCTCGGGCTCGGGCAAGTCCACGCTGATGAACATCCTCGGCTGCCTGGACCATCCGACCTCGGGCAGCTACCGCATCGCGGGCCGCGAGACCAGCGAGCTGGGCCCCGACGCGCTGGCCGCGCTGCGGCGCGAGCACTTCGGCTTCATCTTCCAGCGCTACCACCTGCTGCCCGACCTCACGGCCCAGGGCAATGTGGAGCTGCCATCGGTCTACGCCGGCACGGCGCCCACGGACCGCCATGCGCGCTCGGCCGCCCTGCTCGAACGCCTGGGCCTGGCCGACCGCATGCAGCACCGGCCGGGCCAGCTGTCGGGCGGGCAGCAGCAGCGCGTGTCCATTGCGCGTGCGCTGATGAACGGCGGCGCCGTCATCCTGGCCGACGAGCCCACGGGCGCGCTGGACAAGGCCAGCGGCGAGCAGGTCATGCGCATCCTGCAGGAGCTGCATGCCGACGGCCACACCATCATCCTGGTCACGCACGACATGGCCGTCGCCGCCCACGCCACGCGCGTGATCGAGATCAGCGACGGCGCCATCATTGCCGACCGGCGCAGCACCCCGCACGAAGCCAGGCCGCCCGTGGAGCCGGCATCCGGCGCGCGCCGGGCCTCCTGGCGCGGACTGTCGGACCGCTTTGGCGAGGCCCTGCGCATGGCCCTGCGCGCCATGAACGCCCACCGCCTGCGCACCTTCCTGACCATGCTGGGCATCATCATCGGCATCTCGGCCGTGGTCTCGGTGGTGGCGCTGGGGCGCGGTGCGCAGCAGCAGGTGATGAACCAGATCAGCGAGCTGGGCACGAACACGCTGGACATCTTTCCCGGCAAGGACTTCGGCGACACGCGCGCGGCCGCCATCGAGACCCTGGTCGCCGCCGACGCCCAGGCCCTGGCCGAGCAGCCCTACGTGGACAGCGCCACGCCCAATGTGTCGGTCGGCGTCACGGCGCTGTACCGCGAGAACGCGGCCACGGCCCAGGTGACGGGCGTGGGCTTCGAGCACTTTCGCGTGCGCGGCCTGCGCCTGGCATCGGGCCGCTTCTTCGACCAGCGCGACGTGGACCTGCACGCCCAGGTGGCGGTGATCGACCAGAAGACCGCCACCGCCCTGTTCCCCACCAACCCCAGCCCGCTGGGCGAGGTCGTGCTGCTGGGCCAGATGCCCGTGGAAATCGTCGGCGTGCTCCGGCCTGCGCAAAACAGCTTCGGCGGCTCCACGCCCACCTTCTTCGTGCCCTACACCGCAGCCGCCACGCGCCTGGTCGGCAAGTACCACCTGGACAGCATCACGCTGCGCATCAAGGACGCGGTGCCGGCCGAGATCGCGCAAAAGGCCGCCACCAGCCTGCTGACCGAGCGCCATGGCACCAAGGACTTCTTCATCTGGAACTCCGACCAGATCCGCCAGGCCATCACGCGCACCAGCACCACGCTGACGCTGCTGGTCTCGGCCATCGCCATGATTGCGCTGCTGGTGGGCGGCATCGGCGTGATGAACATCATGCTGGTGTCGGTGACCGAGCGCACGCGCGAGATCGGCGTGCGCATGGCCATCGGCGCGCGCCAGTCGGACATCCTTCAGCAGTTCCTGATCGAGGCCGTGCTGGTCTGCATCGTGGGCGGCATCCTGGGTGTCTCTCTGGCGCTGAGCCTGGGCCTGGCAGTGAGCCTGTCGGGCTCCAGCTTCCAGCTGTCGTTCTCGGCCGCCTCCATCGTGCTAGCCGTGGCCTGCTCCTCCCTCATCGGGATCGGCTTCGGCTTCCTGCCGGCGCGCAGTGCTGCGCGCCTCGACCCCGTACAGGCTCTATCGAGAGATTGACATGCATATGCTGAAGACCGGCGTGCTGGCATGCGCAGTGGCCCTGGCCGGCTGCGGCGCCATCACGCGCACAACCTACGAGGCGCCGCAGGTGGCGCTGCCCGCACAGTTCGAGCATGCGCAGCCCTCGGCGGCAGCGCCTGCGCCCGAGGCATGGTGGCGCGCCTTCGGCGATCCGCGCCTGGATGCATGGATCGACATGGCCCTTGCGCGCAACCCCGACCTGGCAACGGCAGGCATCCGTGTGCGCCGCGCCGCGCTGCAGGCGCAGCTGGCGGGCCGCGCCCTGCTGCCGCAACCCGGCGGCACGCTCAGCACCGGGGCCAGCCGGCCGCTGTCCGGCAGCCCGCGCAGCACGCTGGAGACGTCCAGCGCCACGCTGAGCGTGGGCTGGGAGCTGGACCTGTTCGACCGCCTGGGTGCCCAGCGCGATGCGGCCGTCTTCGAGGCCCAGGCCAGCGAGCAGGACAGGCAGGCCGTGGCCCTGTCCCTGGCGGCCACCACCGCAAGCCTGTACTGGCAACTGGCCCTGGCCAACGAGCGCCTGGAATTTGCGCGGCAAAGCCTGGAGTACACACGCCGCACCGGCGAGCTGGTGGAGGCGCAGTACCGCAGCGGCGCCGTATCCAGCCTGGAACGGCGCGAGGCCCGGCAGGCGCTGGCCGAGCAGCAGGCGCTGCTCAGCCAGTACACACAGGCCCGCGCCGAACTGCGGCAGGCGCTCAACGAGCTGCTCCTGGGCGCCGAGGCACCCGGTGGCGAGCCGCAGGCCCTGCCCACGGGCGCGCTGCCTGCCATTGCCGCAGGACTGCCCGCCGAACTGCTGGGCCGCCGCCCCGACCTGCGCGCCGCCGAACTGCGGCTGCGCGCCTCCCTGGCCAGCAGCGATGCGGCCGCCGCGCGCTACTACCCCACGCTGTCGCTGACCGGCAGCCTGGGGGGCTCCAGCAACTCGCTGCTCGACCTGCTGGCCAACCCCGTGGCGGCCCTGGGCGCCAGCATGACCCTGCCCTTTCTGAACGTGGGCGAGATGCGGCTGAACACCGCCATTGCGCGCAACCAGCATGAAGAGGCCGTGGTCAACTTCCGCAAGTCGCTGTACGCCGCGCTGGCGGAAACGGAAAAAGCCCTGTCCGCCCGCACCGAGCTGGCCAGCCAGGAGCAGGCACAGCAGCGCGTCATGCAGGAATCGGCAGAAATCACCCGCCTGTACGAGGCACGCTACCGCGCAGGCCAGGTACCCCTGCGCACCTGGCTGGATGCGCAGGAGCGCAGCCGCAACGCACAGCTGGCCCTGTCGGCCCTGCACCTGGCGCAACTGCAAAACCAGGTGACGATCAACAAAGTGCTGGGCGGCGGATGGCAAGCCCCTTGAGCAAGGGCCGGCAACCTCCGCCAAAGTGCCCCGCCCCTGTCAGAACGAATGCGCCATGCCCAGGTACAGGCCGGTCTGGCTGCCGCCCGGCGCCGGGTTGTTGTTGGTGGTCTCCACCGAGAAGTTCGCATTGCCGCCATTGCGCACATTGCCCACGCTGGCGTACAGCAGCGTGCGCCTGGACAGCGCGTAGTCGGCACCCGCCATGAACAGGTTGGCGCTGCCGCCGCCGTTGTTGACCGTGGTGCGGTAGCCCGCCCCGATCAGCGTCAGCGGGCCTGACACCTTGTAGCGCGCACCCATCCAGTACTGCCGCGCCTTGTTGGGCACGCCGGCCGCGCTGTCGGGCGCAGACAGCTGCTCATAGCCCGCGAACAGCTTGAGCGCGGACAGCGTCACCGTGCCGCCCAGCGTCAGGTTGCGGGAGGTGGTGTAGAGATCGCTGAAACGGCCATTGGCATCGCGGGCCACATCGTAGATGGCGCGCAACTCGAACGTGGGCGCGGTATAGGACACCGATAGCGCATCCTTGCGCAGCCGCGATGCGCCCTGCGGCTGCTCGCCCAGGCCGGTCAGCGCCAGCACGCGCAGGCCGCCCCAGCTGGGCGTTTCGTACGAGACCATGTTGTCATGCCCGCCCCAGTTGCGCCCCCGCACCAGCGTGGCCGAGCCGATGAACTGCTGGCCCGTGGGGTCCAGCGCCCAGTGCGCATCCGAGATCGACAGGTCCTTGCCCAGCTTCAGCGTGCCCCAGCCGCTGCGCAGGCCCACGAAGGTGCGGCGGTTGAAGAAACCTGCGCCGTTGAACCTGGCATCGTCGATGCTGAAGCCCGACTCCAGCGTGAACAGCGCATGCAGCCCTCCGCCCAGGTCCTCCTCCCCCTTGAAACCCAGCATGCTTGTGCCCCACTGGTTGCCCACGGCCCGCCACAGGCTGCCGGAGCCCCCCGTGGCCGGGTCGTACACATTGCTCTGGTAGTCCACCCCCGCGACCACACGCCCATAGAGCGTGACCGAACTCTGGGCCTGGGCCGCCAGGGCCGTGCCCAGCACCAGCGCGGCCAGGCCAGCGCTGCGGATCATGCGTTTATTCATCTCCCTCTCCTCCTTGACATTGCCGATTGGCGAAAATCCCCATGGCCGCAGCACGGCTGCCATGGGGAGCAGCTTGAAACCGGTCGCCAGCCCCTTTTCTTGTGCTTCTTGTTCTTGTGCTTCTTGTTATTGCGGGTGCATGCAGCCCCGTGGTTGCGATGCCCTGCAGGCTGCTTTCATGAATTCTCCGCAGGGATGGCGCCAGGCCTGAGCGATTCATGCGCAGACCTATGCATTTGCGGCGCGGGCGCCCCGGTGTTTTCCCCTGGAAGGGGGTTGAGCGACGTTCGGGGATGGGGCATGGCCGACGGATGCTCAGTCGCTCACTCCTGCGCAGAATCCTCCAGCCGAAAAATGCAGGCCATGGGCGTCCACTTGTCTCCAGGTGGTGTCCACGGCGTGGGGGCCTGAAAGGCCCACATCAGGTCTTCCCATTCGCACAACTTTGGATCGGTGGCGGAGGCAAGGGCCATGGCCCGGGCGTCATGCACTGCGTCATCGGTGTCCATGACCATCACCATGCGCGTGCCAAGGCGGTGGATTTCCATGCCGACCACGCCATGGCCGCGCAGATGCGCTTCCACCTCGGGCCAGATCCTGCGATGCAGGGCTTCATAGCGGGCGATCAGCGCCGAGTCATCCCTGAGGTCGAGTGCAAGGCATTGGCGCATGGCATCTCCATGGTGGTCAGGTCAGCGCGCGGTCCAGGTGGGTGTAGCCGCCATCGACAAACAGCCATTGCCCCGTGGTGTGCGATGCCCGCTCGGACAGAAGAAAGACGACCGTGTCCGCAATCTCCTCGGCCGCCGTCATGCGCCGGCCCAGCGGAATCCGGGCGCTGATCTGTTCCAGCTGGCGCTCGGGGTCGTCGAAGCGGCCCAGCCAGTGCAGGTACATCGGCGTCATCACCTCCGCGGGCACCACGGCATTGACGCGCACGCCATCGGCTGCCAGCGCGGCAGCCCATTCGCGCGTCAGCGAGAGCTGGGCCCCCTTGGCCGCGCAGTAGCCGCTGGCCTGGCCCTGCCCGGTCAGCGCGGTCTTGGACGAGATGTTGACGATGGAGCCACGGCTGGCCTTGAGGTGTGGCAGGCAATGGTGGGCCATGACGTAGTAGTGCACCAGGTTGGCCTGCAGCGAGCGCACGAAGGCGTCGCGCCCTGCCTCCAGGCCCACGCCGTCATTGATGCCCGCGTTGTTCACCAGGCCGTCGATGTGGCCGCAGTCCGCCGCAGCGCGGGCCACCATCTCCCCGCATGCCTGTTCATCGACCAGGTCGAAGCGGAAGTGGCGGGCCCGGGGCTGCAGCTCCATGAGCTGCGCCTCGAACCGCGCGCACATGGTGTCCTTGCCGCAGATCAGCGGAATCGCACCTTCACCGGCCAGCCGCAGCGAGATGGCCGCCCCGATGCCGCTGGCACCGCCCGTGACGATGAAGGTCTTGTCTTTCAGGTTCAGGTCCATGCTGCCTCCCATGTGGTCAGGTCATGCCTTGCGGATGCAGGCCGTAGCAGCGCGCGGCGGTGCCGCCCCACAGCGCCTCGCGCTCGGAGGCCGACAGCCGCGACGACGCCCAGCCATCCACCAGCTCAAAGACCGTGGCGTATGGCGCGGCCAGCAGGCAGACCGGCCAGTCGGAGCCAAACATCAGCCGCTGCGGACCGAACACCTGCAAGGCCATATCTAGACAGCGCAGCAGGCAAGCCCTGCCTGCCCCATCCAGCCCGGCGCGCCAGTCGGCCTCGGTCACTAGGCCCGAGAGCTTGCAGGCCACATGCGGCAGCGCGGCAAAACGCCCCAGCCGCGCCTGCCAGTGGCCGAATGCGGCCTGTTCCCGGGCCAGCACGGCCAACGGGGGCTTGCCCAGATGGTCCAGCACCAGCCAGTGCGCGTCGTGCCGTGCGCAGAAGGCGGCAGCCGCCTCCATCTGGTGATGGAAGACGAGCAGGTCATACGCCCAGCCCTGACGCTGCAACAAGGCCATGCCGCGCCCGAATGCGGCGCAGCCCAGAAAGGCTGCGGCATCGGGCTCGTCCTGCACCTGATGGCGCCAGCCGCACAGCCTCGGCTCGGCACGCCAGTCCTGCAGGCGCTCGCCCAGGCCCTCGCAGGTCAGGTCTTCCCACCCCACCACGCCGCGTATCCAGTCATTGCGCCGCGCCAGCTCCAGCAGGAACCGCGTCTCATCGACCGTGGCGCGCGCCTGCACGGCGATGGCGCCCGTGAAGCCGCAGGCAGACAGCTGGGGCAGGAGATGGCCGGGTGTGCGGTCCACCGCCAGGGCCCGCATGTCCGCGCCTATCCATGGATAGTCCCCGGCGCTGTAGCGCCAGAAATGCAGGTGTGCATCGATGCGCGGATGCAAAAGTGAATGGGAATGGGACAGGGCCATGGCTCAGGCCTGGAAGCGATACCTGGCCAGAGATTCCGGCTTCATCGTGATGGAAAAGCCGGGCGCACCGGGAGGCATATAGGCCGCATTGCGTACCACGCAGGGATCCACGAAGTGCTCGTGCAGATGGTCCACGTACTCGATCACGCGCCCCTCACGCGTGCCGGACACGCAGACGAAATCGATCATGGACAGATGCTGCACATACTCGCAAAGGCCCACGCCCCCGGCATGCGGACACACGGGCAGACCGTACTTTGCGGCCAGCAGGAGTACCAGCAGCACCTCGTTGACCCCTCCCAGCCGGCAGGCGTCGATCTGCACCACGTCGATGGCGCCACGCAGGATGAACTGCTTGAAGAGAATGCGGTTCTGGCACATCTCTCCAGAGGCGACCTGGACCGGGGCAACGGCTTCGCGCACCGCGCGGTGGCCCTCCACATCGTCAGGGCTGGTCGGCTCCTCGATGAACCAGGGCCTGGCAAAGGCCAACTCCCGCACCCAGCCGATGGCCTGCCCCACCTCCCAGGCCTGGTTGGCGTCGATCATCAGCTGGCGGTCCGGCCCCAGCACCTCACGCGCAATGGACACGCGCCGGATATCGTCCTGCAGGCTGCGCCCCACCTTGAGCTTGACGTGGTTGAAGCCGCCGGCCACCGCCTCGCGGCACAGGCGGCGCAGCTTGTCGTCGTCATAGCCCAGCCAGCCGGCCGAGGTCGTGTAGCAGGGATAGCCCTCGCGCTCCAGCACGCCGATGCACTCGGCCTTGCGCGGCGACTGGCGATGCAGCAGCTCCAGCGCCTGGGCTTCGGTCAGGGCATCCGTCATGTAGCGGAAGTCCAGCGCGCGGACGAACTCCTCGGGCGTGAAATCGGCGACCAGGCGCCACAGCGGCTTGCCCTCGGCCTTGGCCCACAGGTCCCACACGGCATTGACCACGGCGCCGGTGGCCAGGTGCATCGCCCCCTTGTCCGGGCCGATCCAGCGCAACTGGCTGTCGGAGGTGATGTGGCGCCAAAAGCGCCCCATGTCCTGGCGGACCCAGTCAAGCTCCACGCCCTCCACCAGGTGCCGCATGGCCTCGATGGCGGCGCAGCAGACCTCGTTGCCGCGACCGATGGTGAAGGTCAGCCCGTGCCCCTCAAGGCCGGGCGTATCCGTCTCCAGGATCACATAGGCGGCGGAGTAGTCCGGGTCCGGGTTCATGGCGTCAGACCCATCCAGGTGACTGGAGGTCGGAAAGCGCACATCGAGCACGCGCAGGCACAGGATTCGCGTCATGGTCTTCTCAGGCCTTGCCGGTTGTCGAGGGATGCGGTTGCACGCGGGCCGCCACCATGGTCTGGCGCTGCTCGCCCAGGCCGGCGATGCCCAGCCGCATGGCCTGCCCGGCACGCAGATACATGGGCGGCTTCTGGCCCATGCCCACGCCCGGCGGCGTGCCGGTGGAGATCACATCGCCCGGTTGCAGGCTCATGAAGCGGCTCAGATAGCTGACGAGAAAGGCCACGCCGAACACCATGGTGGCCGTGCTGCCGTCCTGCATGCGCCGGCCGTCCACATCCAGCCACATGCGCAGCGCCTGCGGATCGGGCACCTCGTCGGCCGTGACCAGCCAGGGCCCCAGCGGGCCGAAGCCGTCGCAGCCCTTGCCCTTGTCCCAGGTGCCGCCGCGCTCGAGCTGGTACTCGCGCTCGGAGATGTCGTTGACCACGCAATAGCCCGCCACGTGCCGCATGGCCCGGGCCTCGTCGATATGGCGCCCGCCCTGGCCGATGACCACGCCAAGCTCCACCTCCCAATCCGTCTTCACGGAGCCGGGCGGAATCTCGATGGCGTCGTCCGGGCCGCAGATGGCACTGGTCCACTTGCCAAACACCACGGGCTCGGGCGGCACCTGCATGCCGGCCTCGGCCGCATGGTCCGAGTAGTTGAGGCCTATGCACACGAACTTGCCCACCCGCCCCACGCAGGGGCCCAGGCGCAGCGTGTGCTGCGGCACGCCTTCCACCAGGGGCAGTTGCAAGGGGTCCAGGGCGGCCAGTTGCGCCAGGCTGTCCGGCAGCAGCACAGGGCCGGCAATGTCGTCCACCACGCCCGAGAGGTCGCGCACACGCCCTTGCGCATCGAGCAGGCCCGGTCTTTCATGGCCCCTGGGGCCGTATCGCAGCAATTTCATGGCGCGCTCCTGTGCAGTTCAGTTGGACCAGCCACCGTCGATCACGCTCAGCGTGCCGGTGACGAAGCGGGATTCATCGCTGGCGAGATAGGTGGCCAGCGCGGCGATTTCCTCGGGCCGACCCACCCGCCCCATGGGCTGGCGCGCCACGAAGGCGGCGCGCACCTGCTGCAGCGGCACGCCCTGCTGCCGGGCCTGGCCGGCGATGCGCGCCTGCAGCGACGGGGACTCCACCGTGCCAGGGCAGATGGCGTTGCAGCGTATTCCCTGCGTGACGAAGTCGGCCGCCACGGCCTTGGTCAGCCCGACCACGGCAGCCTTGGTGGCGCCATAGGCATGGCGAAGGGGCACGCCCTTCACGCTGGAGGCCGCGGACGACATGTTGATGATCGAGCCGCCGCCCTGGGCCAGCATGGCGGGCAGCAGGGCGCGGATGATGCGGTGCATGGAGGTGACGTTGAGCTGCCACGCAAAGGCCCAGTCCTCGTCGCTGCAGTCCAGGATGCTGCCGTGGTGCACGAAGCCCGCGCAGTTGAGCAGTGCGTCAAAGGCCCTCTCCTGCCCGGCCAGTGCCAGGATGTCTTGCGCATCGGTCACATCCAGCCGCCGCGTACGCAGGCCGTCCCGTCCCTCCAGTTCTGCCAGCGCCTGCATGTCGATGTCGGTGGCCAGCACGCTGGCCCCCTCGCGGGCAAACATCAGCGCGCAGGCACGCCCTATGCCCTGCCCGGCTGCGGTGACGAGAATGTGTTTTCCGGCGAGTCTCATGGAGCCATTCCTTCCCTTGAAAAGCTTCTGCATGGGCGATTCGCGGGCCGCGCCTATTGCTGCTGCTCACCTGCGAGCCGGGCCAGCATCAGGGCGCCGAGGATGATGGCGCCGTAGATCGCCTGTATCCAGAACGATGGCACCTGGGCCAGCGTCAGCAGGTTCTGCACCACGCCCAGCAGCAGCACGCCGCACAGCGCGCCCGACATGGAGCCCTTGCCGCCATCGAGCGAAATCCCGCCGATGACGGCCGCCGCGAACACCGTGAAAATCATCGAGCTGCCCTGGTTGGCATTGATGGCGCCCACATAGCCCGTGACCACCAGCCCGCCCACTGCGGCCAGCACACCGGCCAGCACGAAGACGCCCCAGGTAATACGGTCCACATTGATGCCCGCCGCGCGCGCCGCATGGGGGTTGCCGCCAATCGCATACAGCGCGCGGCCCAGCCGGTGGTGACGCAGCACCACGGCGGCCGTGCCAAACGCCAGCGCCGCCAGCCAGACCGACAGCGGCAGCCCCAGCAGCGTGGCCGTGGCCAGGGCGAAGAAAGGCTGCGGCATGTCGAACAGGGTGCCGCCCCTGGTCGCGCCCACCAGCAAGCCGCGCAGCACGATCAGCATCGCCAGCGTGACGATGAAGGCATTGAGCCGCAGCCTGACGACCAACAGGCCATTGAGAAAACCCGTGCATGCGCCTACGGCCGCGATGGCCAGCAGCCCCGCCGCCACCGGCCATTCCGTGCCAAAGCCTCCCGAGGCTGCAGGAATCGCCAGCATGGCGCCCACCGCCGGCGCAATGCCCACCGTGGACTCCACCGACAGATCGAACTTGCCCGTGATGATGATCAGCGACTCCGCCAGCACCACCAGCGCCAGGGCTGCGGAGGCCCCCAGGATGCTGACCAGGTTGGCCGGTGTCAGAAAGCTGGGGCTGGTCAAGGCTCCCAGCACGAACAGCAGGGCCAGCGCAGGCACCAGTGCATAGTCGCGCAGCCGGTGCAGGGCGAGCCGCCCGGCGGCCGGCACGGGCACAGCCGTGTTCGGCGAGACAAAGGCTTCAGTGCGCATGCAGGCTCACTCCTTCCATGGATGCAATCAGTTCACCGTCGTCCCAGCCTCTGGCGAGTTCGGCCACCACATGGCCATGCGACATCACCAGCACGCGATCGCAGATGCGCAGGTCGTCCAGCTCGGTGCTCGCCAGCAGCACGGCCCGACCCAGCCTTCGCTCACCCTCCACCACGGCCAGCAAAGCCTGCCGGGACTTCACATCCACACCCGCAGTGGGATCGATGAGCACCAGCACATCGGGCTCGCTGGCCAGGGCGCGCGCCATCACCACCTTCTGCTGGTTGCCGCCCGACAGGCCGGACACGGCCTGCTGCGGCCCGCTGGCCGCCACATCCAGTGCGCGCATGGCCGCCAGCGCCGCGGCCTGCCTGCGCGATGGCGCGATGAACCCGAACCGGCCCAGCCTGTCCATGATGGTCATGGTTGCGTTCTCGGCAATGGACTGCCCCGGCACCAAGCCCTGGCGGTGCCTGTCCTGCGGCACGCAACCCACGCCGTGCGCCAGCGCGGCGCCCACATCGCCGGGCGGCAGCACGCGGCCCGACACCAGGATCCGGCCTGCCGTGGTGCGCCGCAGGCCCGCCACCGCCTCACCCACAGCCGTGCGCCCGCTGCTGGTGGAGCCTGTCAGCCCCACGATCTCGCCACGCCGCACCTGCAGGCTGACAGCCCCGAAACCCTTGCCGCACACCTGCTGCAGCGCCAGCACCACGGGGGCAACGCCCGTGCCCCAGCCTGCCGGGGGTGCGTGGGCGGCGCAAGACGCGCCGGCCAGGCTGTCCCGCTCGCCGGTCATGGCCTCGATCAGTGCCTGCCGGGGCAGCTGCGCCACCGGCGCCGTCACCACATGGCGAGCATCGCGCAGCACGGTGACCGTCTGGCAAATCTCATAGATCTCCTGCAAGTGGTGCGAGATGAAGAGAAACGTGACGCCGCCTTGCTGCAGATCGTGCACGCGCCTGAGCAGCCGCCGCGTCTCGTCGTGGTCAAGCTGCGCCGTGGGTTCGTCCAGGATGATGAAGCGCGCGCCCAGCGACAGCGCCCGCGCGATCTCCACCAGTTGGCGGGCTTCCACCGTCAGATCCCGGGCCAGCGCATCCTCGTGCACATCGATCTGCCAGGCATCCAGCAAGGCCCTTGCCTCGCGCCGCAGCACGCGCCAGGAAATCCAGCCATGGCGTAGCGGCTGCCGGTTGATGAACAGGTTCTCGGCGACCGACAGCTCGCCGATGATGGTCGAATGCTGGTGGACACAGGCCACATGCTGGCACCAGGCCATGCGGTCGGTCACCGCAGGCGCGGGCTGGCCGTTGAAGCGGATGCTCCCCGTGCCGGGCTGGTGCAGGCCGGTCAGCAAGGCGACCAAGGTGGACTTGCCTGCGCCGTTGCGGCCAGCCAGTGCATGCGACTCGCCCGGCATGACCGCCAGGCTCACATCGTGCAAGGCCGTCGTGGAGCCGAAACGCAAGCCGAGCCCACGCGCCTCCATCACCGGCGTGCCCGGTCTGTCAGCCATGAATCCGGGGAGTATCGTCATGGCTGGTTGGCCCACAGCGACTTGTCGTCCACGTTCTCGCGCGTCACCACGGGTGCGGGCAACTGGTCCTCCAGAATGCCGGGCGCCACCTCCACGATGCGGCTGCCATGCGGGGTGGGCCCGGGCTTGAACGACTGCCCTGCCAGCGCTGCCTTGATGTAGTACAGGCCGTACTTTGCGTAAAGATCGGCGGGCTGCGAGATGGTGGCGTCGATCTCGCCCCTGCGGATGGCATCCAGCTCCTGCGCGATGCCGTCGTTGCTGATCACCACGATGTGCCTCGGATCGCCGGCCGGACGCAGCAGCCCCCTGCGCCGCAGCGTCTGCAGCGTGGGCGCCAGATAGACGCCGCCTGCGTGCATGTAGATGCCCTTCAGGTCCGGATGCGCGGACAGCAGGCCGTCGAGCGCGGCGGCGGCGGCATCGGACTTCCAGGCCGCGGGAATCTCCAGCACCTGCAGCGCCGGGAAATCCTTCATGCAACTGCGGAAGGCCTCGGCCCGATCACGGCCGTTGACCGATGCCAGGTCGCCCATGATCTGCACCACCTTGCCCGCCTTCACCTGCGCGCCCAAGTACTGGCAGGACCGCGTACCATAGGCGCGGTTGTCGGCACGCACCACCATCGCCACCTTGCCCCGGGTAGGCGCCACGTCCACCGCCACCACAGGAATCTTCCCCTGCTCGGCCAAGGCGAGCGCTCGACCAATGGCCGCCGAATCCAATGGCGCCACCACCAACCCCTTGGCGCCGAGGTTGATCAGATTGGCCACGTCGGTGATCTGCTGGGCCGGGTCCTGGTTGGAGTTCACCGGCGCCAGGATGTCGACCCCAAGGGCCTTGGCCATTTGCGGGAGGTAGCCGTTGTAGGCCTGCCAGAACGGCGAGGTCAGCAGTGGCAGGTTGACCCCGATCCTGCCCTGCGCCGGGCCAGGTTCCGCCGCCAGCGCCGGCCCCGCGCCGGCCAGCGCCGCCACTGAAGCCAGCGCGGCTACAGCAGACATGAGCCGGCAAAGCATTGCGGAACATCCGGCCGGAACTTGGAAAACGCCGAGCAGTGCAGCCATGGAAAGTGCCTCCTCATGTGTGCCGGGACTCCGGCGGTGCCGCTGGATCGCCTTTTTGCCGATGGCGCGTGGCACATCGCTGGGGTGATTCATTCATCCATGAATTAATTATTTATAAATAAACCTCACTTCGGCAGCTATGGTTTACCCAGCCCACGCACCGCTTGCGCAGGTCCGCAGCAAAAACAGGACTTGTCCTATCCCGAACGTAAGATCTGCACGCATGAGCAAAGCACTGGACAACGCAGAAGACGGCGAGCGCTACCGCGCGCCGGCACTGGACAAGGGGCTGGACATCCTGGAGCTGCTGGCCGAGCACCCCGATGGCCTGACGCGGGCCGAGATCGTCAAGGAACTGGGCCGGGGCCCCAGTGAGATCTACCGCATGCTCGAGCGGCTGGTGGCCCGGCAATATGTGATGCGCTCGGCCGGCGGCGACCGCCATGCGCTCAGCCTCAAGATGTTCGCGCTGGCGCACCGCCACCCGCCCGTCAACCGCCTCGTGACCCAGGCGCTGCCCGTCATGGATGCCTATGCGCGGCAGGCCGAGCAATCCTGCCACCTGGGCCTCTACGACCGTGGCAATGTCCTGATCGTGGCCCAGGTCCCCGGCCCCGGGAACTGGGGCCTGTCAATCAGGCTGGGCGCACGCGTCGGGCTGCTGGACACCGGGTCAGGCCATGTGCTGCTGGCCTGCCAGACACCCGAACGCCGCGCGCAGATGCTGGCCGAGCACACGGCCGTGGACGGCGAGGTCTCCCTGCCCGAAGCGGAACTGCGCGAAACAATGGAGCAGATTCGCAGCACGGGCTACAGGCAGAGCGAAAGCCTGCAGTCCTATGGTGTGGTGGACATCTCCTGCCCCATCCTCGGACCCGATGGTCAGGCCCTGGCCGTGCTGACATCTCCCTATATCCGCCGCATCGATGGACATGCGGGCCCTTCGCTGGATGGAGCGCGCGAATGCCTGTTGCAGGCGGCACAGGAGTTGTCGTTGAACCGGCAGCCGCGCGACGGCCAGTGAGCCGCGCGCAGCCTGCCGGCTGGCGTCAACGCGCCGTCGTATCGCTGCTGGCCGCCACGATGGGGATATAGAACTCCCCGCCGGCACGGTTGAATTCCTCGGCCTTGGCCTGCATTCCGGCGGCAATGCCTTCCTGCTCGGCCACGCCCTTGGCAGCGGCGAATTCGCGCACTTCCTGGGTGATCTTCATGGAGCAGAACTTGGGGCCGCACATGGAGCAGAAGTGCGCCACCTTGGCGCTGTCCTTGGGCAGGGTTTCGTCGTGGTAGGCCTGGGCGGTGTCGGGGTCCAGGCCCAGGTTGAACTGGTCCTGCCAGCGGAAGTCGAAGCGGGCCTGGCTCAGCGCGTCGTCGCGGGCGCGGGCGCCGGGGTGGCCCTTGGCGACGTCGGCGGCGTGGGCGGCGATCTTGTACGCGATGATGCCCTGCTTGACGTCGTCGCGGTCGGGCAGGCCCAGGTGTTCCTTGGGCGTGACGTAGCACAGCATGGCGGTGCCGAACCAGCCGATCATGGCCGCGCCGATGGCGCTGGCGATGTGGTCGTAGCCGGGCGCGATGTCGATGGTCAGCGGGCCCAGGGTGTAGAACGGCGCCTCGTGGCAGTGCTTGAGCTGCTCGGTCATGTTGGCCTGGATCATGTGCATGGGCACGTGGCCGGGGCCTTCGATCATGGTCTGCACGTCGTGCTTCCAGGCCAGCTGGGTCAGCTCGCCCAGGGTCTGCAGTTCGGCGAACTGGGCTTCGTCATTGGCGTCCGAGGCGCTGCCGGGGCGCAGGCCGTCGCCCAGCGAGAAGCTGACGTCGTACTGCTTCATGATGTCGCAGATGTCCTCGAAGTGCTCGTACAGGAAGCTCTCGCGGTGGTGGGCCATGCACCACTTGGCCATGATGGAGCCGCCGCGCGAGACGATGCCCGTGCGGCGCTGGGCCGTGAGGTGGATGTAGGCCAGGCGCACGCCGGCGTGGATGGTGAAGTAGTCCACGCCCTGCTCGGCCTGCTCGATCAGGGTGTCGCGGAAGATGGGCCAGGTCAGGTCCTCGGCAATGCCGCCCACTTTTTCCAGCGCCTGGTAGATGGGCACGGTGCCGATGGGCACGGGCGAGTTGCGGATGATCCAGTCGCGCGTGGTGTGGATGTTCTTGCCGGTGGACAGGTCCATCACGTTGTCCGCGCCCCAGCGGATGGCCCAGACCAGCTTCTCGACCTCTTCCTCGATGCTGGAGGTGACGGCCGAGTTGCCGATGTTGGCGTTGATCTTGACCTTGAAGTTGCGCCCGATGGCCATGGGCTCGATCTCGGGGTGGTTGATGTTGGCCGGGATGATGGCGCGGCCGCGCGCCACTTCGTCGCGCACGAATTCGGGCGTGATGATCTTGGGGATGGCAGCACCCAGGCCGTTGCCGGCCAGGCGCGCCTCGCGCGCGGCGTCCTGCTGGTACTCGGCCATCCATTCGCGGCGGCCGTTCTCGCGCAGGGCCACGTATTCCATCTCGGGCGTGATGATGCCCTTGCGCGCGTAGTGCATCTGGGTGACGTTGCCACCGCTCTTGGCGCGGCGCGGCTGGCGCTGCAGCGAAGCGGCCTCGGCCCGCAGGCGGGCCACGCGCTCGTCTTCCTCGCCGCGCTTGCCGCCGTCGTCCAGGGCCTGCCGCAGGCGGCCGGCGTAGTACTCGCTGTCGCCGCGCGACTCGATCCAGGCATTGCGCACGCCCGGCAGGCCGCTGCGCACGTCGATGGCCACGGCCGGATCGGTGTAGGGGCCCGAGGTGTCATAGACGCTGACCTGCTCGCCATTGGTCAGCTGGATATCGCGCACGGGCACGCTCAGGCCGGCATGCAGGCTGCCTTGCAGATAGCTCTTGGTGGAGGCCGGGAACGGCTTGCGCGACTGCGCCAGCAGGTCGGAAAAACGCTGTGCGTCGGGAGCTTCGCCGGCTGCGGGGGTGAAGATGGAATCGGGAGCGTTCATGTCGGGTTCCTTGCGTTCAAAGCGTCGATCAACAACGCTCCGGGAACCGGACACTCCTTGGGCTGTGCCAAAGGCCGCGCACCGGGCTATGCCAGTGTGGGCCTGCCAGGGCCGTATGGCCTTGGCCCCTGGTTGCCACGCACGCCAAGGCGCACGAGCAGCCTTGGTTGGCAAGGGCCGATGTGCGTTGGATGGTGGCCTGCCTGGCCGTTGCGGCCCTGCGTGTATCCGCCGTGGCGGATTTCCATCCTCTGACTTCGGCCCCGCTTCAGGGTCCCGCTCTTCTTCCGCCGGTATCAACCGGATCAAGTTCGTCGGGTTCGCCGCCTGGCCCATGCAGCGCATGGACCGGTTGGCATCTCAGTGCATCAGCACACCCCGGAGCAGCGGCAAGTATAGGGGATGGTTGGAGGCCCATCGCCTGCGGGTTTGCCCAGGGGCCATGCGCCGCCGTCAGTCAAAGCCGCGCAGCGCACCCCATTCGGCCAGCGGAGCGCGCGTGGCGCGCCAGCCGTTGATGGGGGCGCTCTTGTCCTCGTAGCCCAGCGCAATGCCGAAGGCCACGTGGTAGCCCTCGGGCAGCGCCAGCGCCTGGGTCACGGCGTCGTTGTAGCGGCGCCAGAAGCCCTGGGCGCAGGTGGCCAGGCCATTGGCGCAGGCCAGCAGCATGAAGGACTGCAGGTAGATGCCCAGGTCCACCCATTGCGGCAGGCCCATGCGCTCGTCCACCGCCACGATCAGGCCCACGGGCGCGCCGAAGAACTGGCCGTTGCGCGCCAGCTGCTCCAGCCGCGCGGGCTTGTCGTCGCGCGGAATGCCCAGCGACTGGTACAGCTCTTCGCCATTGGCAAAGCGCCGGCTGCGGTAGGGCTCCCAGAGGTTGGGCGGGTAGGACAGGCCGGGCTGGGCGTCCTGGGGCTCGGCTTCGGCAACGGCGGTCAGCAGTTGCTGCAGCGGCTCGCCCGTCAGCGCCAGCACGCGCCAAGGCTGCAGGTTGCCGCCCGAGGCCGCTTGTGCCGACTGTTCCATCAGGGAGCGCACCAGGGCCGCATCGGGCGACTGGGGCAGGAAGGCGCGCACGGAGCGGCGCGCATGCAAGGCCTGTTCAACGTTCATGCTGGTCGGAGTCTCCGGTCTTCTTGGGGGATCTTGGGGATCTTTGGTGATCTTGTGCAGGCCTACTTGCCCATGATCTGGTCGATCTTGTCCTTCTGGAAGGCCTGCGGGCGCTCGGATTCGCAGGGCACGCAGTCGCCCACCTTGCTGCCGGCCGAGAGCTTGGCAATGGCCTCCCACAGCAGCGCGATCTGCTGCTCATGCGCGGCCGCGCCATCGCTCAGGCCGCGCATGGCCTGGGCCACGGGGTCCATTTCCTGGGTGATGCCGTAGGCCGTGAACGGCTGGGGCGCGGCAGAGGCCGGGACCTTGATGGACTCGGCCTTGGCCGATGCCGGGTCGTGCTCGGTCACATCGGCGCTATGGCCGTTCTTGCTGGCAATGATGCGCGCCGGAATGCCCACCGCCGTGGCGCCTGCGGGCACGGGCTTGATGACCACGGCATTGCTGCCGATCTTGGCACCGTCGCCCACCTCGAAGCCGCCCAGCACCTTGGCACCCGCGCTGACCACCACGTCGCGGCCCAGCGTGGGATGACGCTTGGCGCCCTTGTACAGAGAGGTGCCACCCAGGGTCACGCCGTGGTAGATGGTGCAGCCGTCGCCGACCACGGCCGTCTCGCCGATGACGACGCCCATGCCGTGGTCGATGAAGACGCGCTCGCCGATGACGGCGCCGGGGTGGATCTCGATGCCCGTGAGCCAGCGGCCAATGTGCGAGATGAAGCGCCCCAGCCACTTGAGGCCATGGTTCCAGCACCAGTGCGCCGGGCGTTGCAGCCAGATCGCATGCAGACCCGGATAACAGGTGATGACCTCCCAGGTGCTGCGTGCCGCAGGGTCGCGGTCGAGGATGCACTGGATATCGGAGCGCAGGCGGTCAAGCATCTAGGGGCTGGTTATTGTTGACAAGACCGCTCAGTCTAGCGTTTCGGTGGGGTGCTCTGCAGCATGGCCTTCGCAACACCGCGCAGGATGTGGATTTCCTCGGCGGTCAGTTGCGAGCGGTTGAAAAGCTGGTTGAGGCGCGGCATCAGCTTCTTGGGCGCGGCCGGATCCAGAAAGCCGATATGGGCCAGCGCCTGCTCCCAATGGCCCAGCATGCCGGCCACCTGGGCCGCGTCGGCGCGCTGCGGCGCGGGCGTGTGCTCCACCACGGGAAAGCCGCCCAGCGCCTGGCGCCACTCGTAGGCCACCACCTGGATGGCCGCCCCCAGGTTCAGCGAGCCGAACTGCGGATTGGACGGAATCGACAGCGCCACATCGCTGCGGTAGACATCGTCGTTGCTCATGCCGAAGCGCTCGCAGCCGAACAGGAAGGCCACGCCCGACTGGTTGCAGCGCGGCGTGGGAGCCTGTGCCGACACGGATGCATCGGCAGGCGCCGCCGCTTCATCGGGCGCATCGGCCTCATCGGGCGCAGCCAGCACATCCAGCGCCCCGCTGAGCAGCAGCTCGAAATGCTGGCGCGGCGTGCGCGTGGGCGGGCCGAAGTCGCGCGGCGTCATGGCCGTGGCGCACAGGTGGCTGATGCCGTCCAGCGCCTCCTCCAGCGTCTCGACCACGCGCGCATTGCCCAGCACGTCCAGCGCGCCGCTGGCCCGCTGGATGGTCTCTTCCTTGCGCAGCACGTTGGGCCAGCGCGGGCGCACCAGCACCAGGTCGTCAAAGCCCATGGTCTTCAGGGCGCGGGCGGCGGCGCCCACATTGCCGGCGTGGCTGGTTTCTATCAGTACGAATCGGGTTTTCATGGCGTCGCTGGCCTGCCGGCGCCGGCAGAGCCCCCAAGACGGGACAGGTTGCGCAGCACAAAACGGACAAGGCGGGTAAAATTGCGCGCTATTGTCGCCGCCCCGCATCGCCGGACGCGGCTTTTTCCGTTCTTACCCGCGTCAAACAGCCTGCTTTTGCCAGAGAGGACCGTCCTCTCCTTGCACAGCCGCTGCTCCGCCTACGCCTCACAATCTATGTCGACCAACCTGCATCCCATGCTCAACGTGGCCATCAAGGCCGCACGCGCCGCCGGCGCCATCATCAACCGCGCGGCTCTTGACGTGGAATCCGTGCGTGTCGCACAAAAGCAGGTCAACGACTTTGTGACCGAGGTGGACAAGGCGGCCGAGCAGGCCATCATCGAAACCTTGCTGGGCGCCTACCCGGGCCACGGCATCCTGGCCGAGGAATCGGGCAACGAGTTCGGCGCCAAGAACTCCGACTACGTCTGGATCATCGATCCGCTGGACGGCACCACCAACTTCATCCACGGCTTCCCCGTGTACTGCGTGAGCATTGCCCTGTCCTTCAAGGGCAAGGTGGAGCATGCCGTGGTGTACGACCCCTCGCGCAACGACCTGTTCACGGCCACGCGCGGCCGCGGCGCCTACCTGAATGACCGCCGCATCCGCGTGTCCAAGCGCATCCAGCTCAAGGACAGCCTGATCTCCACCGGCTTCCCCTTCCGCCGTGGCGACAACTTCAAGCAGTACATGAACATGCTGGGCGACGTGATGCAGGAAACCGCAGGCGTGCGCCGCCCCGGCGCCGCCGCGCTGGACCTGGCCTACGTGGCAGCCGGCTTTGCAGACGGCTTCTTCGAAAGCGGCCTGCAGATCTGGGACGTGGCCGCCGGCAGCCTGCTGGTGACCGAGGCCGGTGGCCTGGTCGGCAACTTCACGGGCGAGGCGGATTTCCTGGAGCAGAAGGAATGCCTGGCGGGCAATCCGCGCATCTATGGTGCGCTGGTCGGCATCGTTGGCAAGTACAGCAAGTTTGCTTCTGCTGGGGAGAAGGCGGGTGTGCGGCAGGCGCTGTCTGATTCTGGAGAGGCGGCTCCCGTCGCTGATGCTGAAACTGCTGAGTCTGAGCAGCAGCCTGAGGCTTGATTTCGGCTTCTCCTCTCTTATGAAAAACAGCTCCTTCAAGGAGCTGTTTTTCGTTGGGCGTGGGTTCGGTGCGCTTTTTGCCCCTGCCGGGGGGTGGCTTTTCGGGGTCGGGTCTCGGCCCGGCGGCCGACTGCCCTTTCTTGATTCGCCAAGAAAGGTCAGATCAAAGAAGGCGACCCGAATGTCCACGTCCCTTCGCTTCGCTGCGGGCAACCTGCGCCGGGCCGCCTGCGGGGTTCGCCGTGAAACTCGTTGCGCGCTGCGCGCTTCACTCAAACATCACGGCGAGTCAGTTGACGAGGCAGTCCTGTCCTTCGGCAGGACTGCAACCCCGCAGGCGGCCCGACGCAGGCGTGGGCATACGGGAGGGGTGAGGGGGGCCAGGGTCAGGGACAGCATGCTGCCCGCTGCACGTTTGCCGCCTCTTTTACCTCGCGCGTGCGTTGATCACGGCCTCGGCCACGTTGCGCGGTGCTTCGGCGTAGTGCTTGAACTCCATGGAGTAGGTGGCACGGCCTTGCGTTTGCGAGCGCAGGGAGGTGGCGTAGCCGAACATTTCGGACAGCGGCACTTCGGCCTTGATGGACTTGCCGCCGCCGGCCATGTCGTCCATGCCCTGCACCATGCCGCGCCGCGAGGACAGGTCGCCCATGACGGTGCCGGCGTAGTCCTCAGGCGTCTCGACTTCCACGGCCATCATGGGCTCCAGGATGACGGGGCTGGCCTTCTTGGCAGCTTCCTTGAAGCCGAAGATGGCCGCCATCTTGAAGGCCATTTCGTTGGAGTCCACGTCGTGGTACGAGCCGAAGGTCAACGTGACCTTGACGTCCACCACGGGGTAGCCGGCCAGCACACCGGAAGTCAGGGCCTCGACCACGCCCTTTTCCACCGCAGGGATGTACTCGCGCGGCACCACGCCGCCCTTGATGGCGTCTACGAACTCGAAGCCCTTGCCGGGTTCCTGCGGCTCCACCGTGAAGACCACGTGGCCGTACTGGCCCTTGCCGCCGGACTGGCGCACGAACTTGCCGTCCACATCGGTGACTTTCTTGCGGATGGTCTCGCGGTAGGCCACCTGGGGCTTGCCCACGTTGGCTTCCACGTTGAACTCGCGCTTCATGCGGTCCACGATGATTTCCAGGTGCAGCTCGCCCATGCCGGCAATGATGGTCTGGCCCGATTCCTCATCGGTGCGCACGCGGAACGACGGGTCTTCGGCCGCCAGGCGCGACAGGGCGATGCCCATCTTTTCCTGGTCGGCCTTGGACTTGGGCTCCACGGCCTGGGCGATGACGGGCTCGGGGAAGACCATCTTCTCCAGCACGATGGGCGCGGACGGGTCGCACAGGGTCTCGCCCGTGGTCACGTCCTTCAGGCCCACGCAGGCGGCAATGTCGCCGGCGTGGATTTCATCGACCTCCAGGCGTTCATTGGCATGCATCTGCACGATGCGGCCGATGCGCTCCTTCTTGTCCTTGACGGAGTTGAGCACGCTGTCGCCCTTGTTGAGCACGCCCGAGTAGACGCGCACAAAGGTGAGCTGGCCCACGAAGGGGTCGGTCATCAGCTTGAAGGCCAGGGCAGAGAACTTCTCGCTGTCATCGGCATGGCGCACGATGATGGAGCCGTCTTCCGCATGGCCTTCCACGGGCGGCACTTCCAGCGGCGAAGGCATGAGCTCGACCACGGCGTCCAGCAGGCGCTGCACACCCTTGTTCTTGAAGGCCGAGCCGCACAGCATGGGCTGGATCTCACCCGCAATGGTGCGCAGGCGCAGGCCGCGCAGGATGTCGGCCTCGGGCAGGTCGCCCTCTTCCAGGTAGCGGTTCATCAGGTCTTCGCTGGCCTCGGCAGACGCCTCCACCATGGACTCGCGCCACTTCCTGGCGTCTGCCACCATGGCTGCGGGAATGTCCTGGTACTCGAACTTCATGCCCTGCGTGGCCTCGTCCCAGATGATGGCCTTCATCTTGAGCAGGTCCACCACGCCGGTGAACTGCTGCTCCGCGCCAATGGGCAGCACGATGGGCACCGGGTTGGCCTTGAGGCGGTCGATCATCATCTGCCGCACGCGCAGAAAATCCGCGCCCGTGCGGTCCATCTTGTTGACGAAGGCCAGGCGCGGCACCTTGTACTTGTTGGCCTGGCGCCAGACCGTCTCGGACTGCGGCTGCACACCGCCCACGGCGTCATAGACCATGACGGCGCCGTCGAGCACGCGCATGGAGCGCTCCACTTCAATCGTGAAGTCCACGTGGCCCGGGGTGTCGATGATGTTGATGCGGTGCTGGTCAAAGCGGCCGTCCATGCCCTTCCAGAAGCAGGTCGTGGCCGCCGAGGTGATGGTGATGCCGCGCTCCTGCTCCTGCTCCATCCAGTCCATGATGGCGGCGCCCTCGTGCACCTCGCCCAGCTTGTGGCTCACCCCGGTGTAGAACAGGATGCGCTCGGTCGTGGTGGTCTTGCCGGCATCGATGTGCGCGGAGATACCAATGTTGCGATAGCGTTCTATGGGGGTGTGGCGGGCCATGAAAGGACTCCTGGGTGCTGATAAGCGTTGATGCGTGGATCTGCCGTGGGCTGGGATTCTCGCGGGGGTTGAATGAGGGTTGATGACAATTTGAATGTACGAAGACAATCGTACTATCTTCCGCAACTTCTTGCAGAACGATTCATGTTTTCACCGCGCCATGCCCCTGTCTGCCAGATAACTGCCCGCGCCACGCCGCATCAGCGACGTGCGGCATTGCTTCCATGGCACAGTGGCGCCCCATCGACTGGACGATTCATGCTTGCCAACCACCCCGACCGCGAACAGATACGCCTGGAAAACCTGCTCAACGCCCTGGGCAACCCCCTGCGCCTGGCCGTGGTGCGCGCGCTGGCCGCAGGCCATGAGCGCGCCTGCGGCTCGCTCTTGCAAGGCCAGTCCAAATCCACCATGACCCACCACTGGCGCGTGCTGCGCGACAGCGGCGTGATCTGGCAGCGCCCCGATGGCCGCGAAAACCTGCTCTCCCTGCGCCGCGAAGATCTGGATGCGCGCTTCCCCGGCTTGCTGGACGCACTGCTGCAGGCCCTGGCCGAAGACCCGCTCACCGAACAGGCCACGGCCGCCCACCTCAAACCCTGCCCCTGAAGCCCGGCCCCTGCAACGCAGGCGGCAGCCCTGCGCCCTATCCCTTCACGGCAAGCGCCGCCGCCACGCCCTCATCCGCAAACCGCTTGGCCGCCTTGAGCAGATAGCTCACGGCATAGAGGATGGGGTCATCGGCCTCATCGCCATTGAGATGGTCCACCACCTCGACGGCATAGCCCAGGTCCACCGCCGTGTCGTGCAGCAGGCCCAGCAGTTCCTTGTCCTGCGGCTCCAGCGACTGCGCCTGATCGGCCTTGGCGTAGTAGATGCGCAGCAGGTCGCGGCAGACGCAGTTGATGGCCGTGATGTTGTGGCGGGCGTGCAGGTCCAGAACATCCAGGGCGGCGCCCAGGTGCAGGACGGCGTCGATGGACAAGTCTTCGAGGTTGGGTTGGGAGGGCGGGGTTGAGCGCTCCGTCGAAGCTTGCTTTGCATGAGTCATGTCGCGCAATTCTTAGTTCAGGGGGTGGTCTGGGCTACGTTTTCTTTAACTCCACGCTGTGTTGCCTGGCTGGCTTGACTCGCGGGCAGCCCACAGGCTGGCGGCGCTAACACCAAAGTCTCCAACCTCAGACAGTCTGGACAGATGCCGGGAAGCGCCACTGCACCAGACGCAGCACACCTTCTGGCATCGGAGAGACGGTGAGCCCTCCGCCCGCATGTAGACTGGCGCCCAAAAACAGACCGTTGACCTACGCGTTTCCCGCAAGAACACGCGTAGGTCCAAGGCCTCGCACCCGCAACACTTTCCCCAAAATATCATGACAAGCATCCAACAACGCGCCGAATTGCAACGCCGCATCTGGCAAATCGCCAATGATGTGCGCGGAGCTGTCGACGGCTGGGACTTCAAGCAGTATGTACTTGGAGCCCTGTTCTATCGCTTCATCAGCGAGAACTTTATTGACTACATTAGCGGCGGGGACGCCAGTGTGGATTACGCTGCCATGGCGGACGGTGACGAGAACATCGAAGCCGCCAAAGATGACGCTATCAAGACCAAGGGCTACTTCATCTACCCCAGCCAGCTGTTCGTCAACGTCGCGGCCAACGCCAACACCAACGAAAGCTTGAACACTGATCTGGCCAACATCTTTGCCGCCATCGAAGCTTCCGCCAACGGTTACCCCTCCGAGCGCGACATCAAAGGCCTGTTTGCCGATTTTGATACCACCAGCAACCGCCTTGGCAACACTGTCAGAGACAAGAACGATCGCCTTTCCAAAGTGCTCAAACGCGTGGCGGAGCTGGACTTCGGTGGCTTCGACGCCAGTCACATCGACCTTTTCGGCGATGCCTACGAATTCCTGATTTCGAACTACGCGGCGAACGCGGGCAAGTCGGGCGGCGAGTTTTTCACGCCGCAGCATGTGTCCAAGCTGATCGCACAGCTTGCGATGCACAAGCAAACCAGCGTCAACAGGATTTATGACCCCGCCTGCGGTTCTGGCTCGTTGTTGCTGCAAGCCAAGAAGCACTTCGATCAGCACTTGATCGAAGACGGTTTCTTCGGGCAAGAAATCAACCACACCACGTACAACTTGGCGCGGATGAATATGTTCTTGCACAACGTGAACTACGACAAGTTCAACATCCAGTTGGGCAACACGTTGGAAGAGCCGCATTTCGCTGAAGACCGGCCATTTGACGCCATCGTCTCCAACCCGCCGTATTCGGTGAAGTGGATCGGCAGCGACGACCCCACGCTTATCAACGACGAACGCTTTGCCCCGGCTGGTGTGCTCGCGCCCAAGTCCAAGGCCGACTTTGCCTTTGTATTGCACGCGCTCAACTACCTCTCCAGCAAAGGCCGCGCGGCGATTGTCTGTTTCCCTGGCATTTTCTACCGGGGCGGGGCCGAGCAGAAAATCCGCCAGTATCTGGTGGATAACAACTACGTCGAAACCGTGATCTCGCTCGCGCCCAACCTGTTTTACGGCACAACCATTGCGGTGAACATTCTGGTGCTGGCAAAAAACAAGAAAGACACGCCTACTCAGTTCATCGATGCCAGCGGACTATTCAAAAAAGAAACCAATAACAACGTCCTGCTGGATTCGCATATCGAGCAAATCATGGCCGTGTTCGACAGCAAGGCCAACGTCGAGCACTTCGCCAAGTCCGTGCCCTTGGAGCAAGTGGCGGCCAATGACTACAACCTGTCGGTCAGCAACTATATCGAAGCGCGCGACACCCGCGAAGTGGTAGATATTGCTCAGCTCAACGCTGAACTGAAAACCACTGTAGCCAGGATTGACCAGCTTCGCAGGGATATTGATGCCATCGTCGCTGAAATTGAAGGCGAGGAGCTGGAGGCATGAGCGACGTGAACTTCTTGGTCAAGATTTTGGACGAAGCTGATGTTCAGTGGCGGCCACTGGGAGAAATCTCGTCTTTCTACGGGGGGCTCACTGGAAAAAGCAAGAAAGACTTTGAGGGAGGATGTGCCAAGTATGTAACGTACAAAAACATCTTCGCAAATTCAAGCATTGATTTTTCCTGCCTTGAAAATGTGAAGGTGTCAGAATCAGAAAAGCAGAACAGCATTAAGATTGGTGACGTTTTGTTCACTGGATCTTCCGAAATTGCGGAAGAAGCCGGCATGTCCTCGGTGGTCGTCGAGGATTTCGAAGGTCCGATCTATCTAAACAGTTTTTCTTTTGGGGTCAGGTTCAACCAAGACATCCCTCTGAGTCCAGGCTTTGTGAAGCATCTTTTTAGAAGTAGCTTCATGCGGATGGAAATTGCAAAAACCGCAAGCGGCGTCACTCGCTTCAATATTTCCAAAGAGAGGTTTAGGAAGATACAAGTACCCATCCCCTGCCCCGACAATCCAAAAAAATCGCTTGAAATCCAAGCCGAAATCGTCCGCATCCTGGACGCCTTCACCGAGCTGACCGCTGAGCTGACCGCTGAGCTGACTGCCCGCAGGAAACAATACAAATACTATCGTGATCAGTTGTTGAGTTTTGACGATAGTGACGTTGAATGGAAGGCGCTTGGGGTTATTGCAGAGAATCTTGATTCAATGCGAAAGCCAATCACGAGTGGACTAAGAGAGCCAGGTGATATTCCTTATTACGGAGCGTCGGGGATCGTTGACTATGTCAAGGACTACATCTTTGATTGCGATCTTTTGCTTGTTTCCGAAGATGGGGCGAATTTGTTGGCGCGAAACACGCCAATCGCATTTAGTATCAGTGGAAAGAGCTGGGTGAACAATCATGCTCACGTACTGAAATTCAAGACATATGCTGATCGCAAGTACATTGAATACTACTTGAACAGTATCGACCTGACGCCCTACATCTCGGGAGCTGCGCAGCCAAAGCTGAATAAAAAGAGCCTAGAAAGCATTCGCATCCCGAATCCATCCCCAGAAGATAAGAAGCGAATCGTCGACATCTTGGATAAATTCGATGCCTTGGCTGGCTCTATCAGCGATGGCTTGCCGCGCGAAATTGAATTGCGCCAGAAGCAATACGAGCATTACCGCGACCTGCTGTTGAGCTTCTCAAAACCAGAGGCATTGGGGGCATAAAGTGAGCAAAAAACTAGAAGACATCGCCAAGCAACTAAACGACGCCAACAAGAAAGTGCAGCTGATCTATGCTTTCAATGGATCAGGAAAAACACGACTTTCCCGTGGGTTCAAGGACCTTGTTGCCCCTAAGAAAAATGAGGGTGATAACGATGACGAAGCAGAGCTTTCGCGCAATAAGGTACTTTACTACAGCGCCTTTACCGAAGATTTGTTCTACTGGGATAACGATTTAGAGGCCGACTCTGAGCCGAAGCTGAAAATTCAGCCGAATACATTCACGGACTGGCTCATTTCATTGCTCAAAGAGTTGGGTGAAGATGGGAATATTGCCGCGAACTTTCAGCGATATACGGGCAGCAATGCTAATCCTGTCTTCAATGAGGAATACAAGAAGAAAGTCAAAGACTTTAACGGAAAAGAGGTGGAAATTACCGTTCCTGCCTTCTTGGAAATTGTTTTTCAGGTAGCAACCCGTCTTCCCGAAGGAACGCAATCCGGCTCGGCTTCCGCAAATCACGAGCAACCTGTGGTCCAAGGGCAATACAAAAACATAAAGATATCCAAGGGTGAGGAGAGTAACTTTATCTGGAGCGTCTTCTTTACTCTTCTCCAGCAAGTGGTTTCCACACTGGATGAACCCAAGGTGGAGAATAGGGTCACCCAAACATTCAACAACCTTGAATATGTCTTCATTGACGACCCAGTTAGCTCACTGGATGATAGTCATCTTATCGCGCTCGCGGTTGATCTGGCTGGCCTGATTAAAAGAAGTCGTTATGTAGACGGCAAAGGGCTGAGATTCGTCGTCACAACGCACAGCCCTCTTTTTTACAACGTCTTATTCAATGAGTTGAGCAATGATTTAAAGAGAACCAATCAGGACGGAACCTCGACAAAGCTCTACAAGCGCGATCAGTCCGAAAAATATCGACTTCAGAAGAAGTCAGATGGCGGCTTTGAATTGCTAGCCTCCAATGACCACCCGTTTTCTTATCACTTATTTTTGTTGTCGGAGTTGAGGGCGGCAATAAGTGCCAATCAGATTAGAAAATTTCACTTCAATTTCTTGAGAAATATTCTCGAGAAGACCGCCACCTTCCTAGGATATCCTCGGTGGGAGGATCTACTTGAAAAAACCTCAGGTGGTGTCCCAGATCCATTTGCAAACAGAATCTTGAACTTGTCTAGTCATTCCGCGCATGCGGGCGAAGAAGTTACTGAGATCGAAGACTCTGATAAAGAAAGGCTTGCTCAATTGGTTTCGTTTTTGAGCGAAACCTACCGCTTCAAGAAACAAGAGGCTGAGCATGCTTGACTACAAGGCCATCGCAGAGTCCAAGAACTTCATCGTCCTCGACCAGTACACCCGCGAGTGGAAGGTCGCAGAGAGCTACCAGAGCGAAAGTGATCTTGAGCGTGAACTGATCCAGGATCTGGTTAACCAAGGCTACGAGTTCGCATCGGCTATCAAGACGCCTGCTGGCTTATTGGCGAATGTGCGCACCCAACTGCAAGCACTCAACGCCGTGCAGTTCACCGATGGCGAGTGGTCGCGCTTTGTCGAGAGCTGGCTGGACAAGCCCAGTGATGGCATCGTGGAGAAGACCCGCAAGATCCACGACGACTACATCCACGACTTCGTCTTTGACGACGGGCGCATCCAGAACATCTACCTGCTGGACAAGAAAATCATCACCCGCAACAAGGTGCAGGTGATCAAGCAGTTTGAGCAGACGGGCAGCCACGCCAACCGTTATGACGTGACGATTCTGGTCAATGGCCTGCCGCTGGTACAGGTGGAGCTGAAGAAGCGCGGTGTGGCCATCCGCGAAGCCTTCAATCAGGTGCACCGTTACAGCAAGGAGAGCTTCAACAGCGAGCAGTCCTTGTTCAAGTTCCTGCAGCTGTTCGTGATCTCCAACGGCACCGACAGCCGCTACTTCGCCAACACCACGCAGCGCAACAAGAACAGCTTCGACTTCACCATGAACTGGGCGAAGTCGGACAACACGCTGATCAAGGACCTGAAGGACTTCACGGCCACCTTCTTCCAGAAGCACACGCTGCTCAATGTGCTGCTGCATTACTCCGTGTTCGACGTCAGCAACACGCTGCTGGTGATGCGCCCCTACCAGATCGCCGCCACGGAACGCATCCTGTGGAAGATCAAGAGCAGCCATCAGGCCAAGAACTGGAGCAATACGGAGAGCGGTGGCTTCATATGGCACACCACAGGCTCAGGCAAGACACTGACCAGCTTCAAAGCCGCGCGCTTGGCCACTGAGCTCGATTTCATCGACAAGGTCTTCTTCGTCGTGGATCGCAAGGATCTGGATTACCAGACCATGAAGGAGTACCAGCGGTTCTCGCCCGACAGCGTCAACGGCTCTGACAGCACGGCAGGTCTAAAGCGCAACCTGGAGAAAGACGACAACAAGATCGTCGTCACTACCATCCAGAAGCTCAACAACTTGATGAAGAGCGAGGCGGATCTGCCGATCTATGGCAAGCAGGTGGTATTCATCTTCGATGAATGCCACCGCAGCCAGTTTGGTGAAGCCCAGAAGAACCTGAAGAAGAAGTTCAAGAAGTTCTGCCAGTTCGGCTTCACCGGAACGCCCATCTTTCAGGAGAACGCTTCGGGCGCCGAGACCACGGCCAGCGTGTTCGGCCGTGAGCTGCACTCGTACGTGATCACCGATGCCATCCGTGATGAGAAGGTCCTGAAGTTCAAGGTAGATTACAACGATGTGCGCCCGCAATTCAAAGCCATCGAGACCGAGCAGGACGAGAAGAAGCTGAGTGCGGCAGAGAACAAGCAAGCCCTGCAGCACCCCGATCGCATCCGCGAGATCACCCAGTACATCCTCAACAACTTCCGGCAGAAGACCCACCGCTTGCATGCTGGCAACAAGGGCTTCAACGCCATGTTTGCCGTCAGCAGCGTGGATGCGGCCAAGCTGTACTACGAGTGTTTCAAGGAGCTGCAAAAGACCAGCAACAAGCCGCTGAAAGTGGCGACCATCTTCTCGTTCGCCGCCAACGAGGAGCAAGACGCGATCGGAGACATCCAGGACGAGAGCTTTGATGTGTCGGCCATGAACAGCAGCGCCAAGGAGTTCTTGAGCGCGGCCATCGCCGACTACAACGCCCTGTTCAGGACCAACTTCAGCGTGGACAGCAACGGCTTCCAGAATTATTACCGGGATCTGGCCAAGCAGGTCAAAGCCAAGGAGATCGACCTGCTCATCGTGGTGGGCATGTTTCTTACCGGCTTTGATGCCCCCACGCTCAACACGCTATTTGTGGACAAAAATCTGCGCTTCCACGGACTAATGCAGGCCTACTCGCGCACCAACCGCATCTTCGACGCCACCAAGACGTTCGGCAACATCATTACCTTTCGTGACCTGGAGCAGGCGACCATCGACGCCATCACCCTGTTCGGCAACAAGAATACCAAGAACGTGGTGCTGGAGAAAAGCTACAAGGAGTACATGGAAGGCTTCACCGACGCGGCTACAGGTGAGGCACGGCGAGGCTTTATGGACGTGGTGCAGGAACTAGAAGCACGCTTCCCAAACCCTGCCGCCATAGAGAAGGAGGCCGACAAGAAGTCCTTCGCCAAGCTATTTGGCGAGTACCTACGCGTCGAGAACGTGCTGCAGAACTACGACGAGTTTGCCAGCTTGAAGGAGTTGCAAAGCGTCGATCTTGCTGCCCCTGCCGCTGTTGAGACGTTTAAGGCCAAGCACTACCTGAGTGATGAAGATCTGATCGCGCTGCAAGCCATCACGCTCCCGCCCGAGCGGAAGGTTCAGGACTATCGCTCGACCTACAACGACGTGCGCGACTGGCTACGCCGAGAGAAGGCGGGGGCCGAGAAGGAGAAGTCCACCATTGACTGGGATGACGTGGTCTTTGAGGTGGACCTATTGAAGTCACAGGAAATCAACCTGGACTACATCCTTGAACTGATCTTCGAGCACAACAAGAAGACCAAGAGCAAGTCGGAACTGGTGGATGAAGTGCGGCGCGTGATTCGCGCCAGCCTGGGCAACCGCGCGAAAGAAAGTCTGGTGGTGGACTTCATCAACCAGACCGATTTGGACCAGATCGGTGACAAGGCCAGCGTGATTGATGCGTTCTTCAAGTTTGCTCAAGCGGAGCAGCAGCGCGAAGCGCAGGAGTTGATCACCACCGAGAGCCTCAACGCAGAGGCAGCCAGACGATACATCAGTACCTCACTTAAGCGGGAGTTCGCCAGCGAGAACGGGACGGAGCTCAACGCGGTTCTGCCCAAGATGAGTCCCTTGAATCCTCAGTTCAAGACCAAGAAGCAGACAGTCTTTCAGAAAATCGCTGCCTTTGTTGAGAAGTTCAAGGGGGTGGGAGGGAAAGTTTGACCCACTTCTGTGCGGATCGCCTCACCAAACGACCGCTTGCAGTGTGTCAAAGCGAGTACGCCCGCTGCTAGTGATCGGCGGCTTCCCTGCAAAACAGCCTGTTACTGGCTATGCCTCGAACGACGGCAACGGGTAGACACAGGCGCTTGCTACGTCAACATCCCCCCACACACTCCCTCCACACCCCCACCCCATAATCCCGCCCGCAACCCCCAGCCCTCCCCGGCCCTTCTTGCAGGCACAAGACATGACTTCACTGACCGAGCTGTGGCAGGCAGCCATCACCTGGCTCGCCACCTACGCCGTAACCCCCACCGTCCACTGGCTGGACATCGCCCAGGCGGCCGGCGATCCGCGTGAGATTGCCGAGGCGGTGCTGATTGCGGCGCTGCAGTTGTTCCTGATCGCGGGCGTGATGCGGCCGTTGGAGAGTCTGTTTCCAGCCGAGCGCTGGAGCGATCGGCGGCTGACCACGGTGGACCGCAACTACACGCTGCTGATGCTGCTGGGGCTGTTTCCGCTGTTCAGTTTTCTGGTGCTGATGCCGTTTGCCAGCATGCTGGGCGGCGGGCCTGCGGCCGAGGAGGCCACGGGGCTCAAGCACTGGGTGCCGTGGTTTGCGGACCATCCGGTGGCGCTGTTCCTGGTGTACTACGTGGTCTACGACCTGGTGTATTACTGGATGCACCGCGCCCAGCATGTGATTCCCTGGTGGTGGGCCATGCACAGCATGCACCACAGCCAGCGCCAGATGAGCTGCTGGAGCAATGACCGCAGCCACTACCTGGACGGCATGCTGCAGTCCTTCATCCTGGCCACGGTGGGGCTGGCGATGGGGGTGGAGCCTTCCGAATTTGCGCTGTTGGGGTTGCTCAGCGAGCTGGTGCAGAACTTCTCGCACGCCAATGTGCGGCTGCGCCTGGGCTGGCTGGGCCGCGTGGGCGAGCGGGTGCTGGTGGGCCCGCTGTTCCACCGCCACCACCACATGCTGCGCGACCCGGATCGGCCCACGCGCCACAACTGCAATTTTGGGCAGGTGCTGCCCTGGTGGGACATGCTGTTTGGCACCGCGCTGTACACCAACGAGCCCGTGCGCCCCACGGGCGTGAGCGACCCCGAGGTGGATGCCGACAACGAGCGCGGGCTGGTCGCCATGCAGTGGCATACGCTCAAGCGGTTCTGGGGAGCGTTTCGCCGGCGCGAGGGCTGGCGGCTGGGCGATGTGTCCTTCGGGCCCGGTTACCGGCCCATTCATGACGACGATGGGGCCCAGCCCCACCCTGCGGCCGGGGCGGCTGCGGTGACTGGGGCGGCCGGGGTTGCGCCTACGGCTCCAGGTTCGGCCGCATCAGCGCCTCGAACCAATCGATGAAAACCGCCAGCCGGCGCGAGCGCTGGCGGCGGTGCGGATACAGCAGCGCCACGGGCATGGGCGCTGCGCGGTGGGCGGGCAGCACTTCCACCAGCTCGCCCGTGTCCAGCAGGTGCTGCACGTCATAGCGCGGGATCTGGATGAGCCCCAGGCCGGCGCGGCAGCAGGCGATATAGCTTTCTGCATTGTTGGTCACCACGCGGCTGGGCACGGCCAGGGTCTGCGGCCCGTCCTCCCCATCTACCCCATCCACATTGCTCGTCCCACTCCATTCCCAGGGCAGTTCCCGCCCCGTGCGCGGCGAGGCATAGCCCACGCTCCAGTGGCCGTGCAGCAGGTCCTGCGGCTGCTCGGGCAGGCCGTGCTCGCGCAGGTAGGCGGGGCTGGCGCAGTTGATGAGGGCAATGCAGCCCAGCGGGCGCACGACCAGGCTGCTGTCATGCAGCGTGCCCACGCGCACGGCGCAGTCCACGCCTTCCTGCACCAGGTCGATGGCGCGGTCTGACGAGCCCAGCACCAGTTGCAGCCCCGGGTGCCGGCGCATGAGCCCCGACAGCGCAGGCGCCAGCAGGCGGCGCGCGATGCGGCTGGGCACGTCCACATGCAGCCGGCCCGTGGCCTGGCGCGTGCGGGCTTGGAACATCTGCTCCACATCCTCGGCCTCTGACAGCAGCGGGCGCACACGCTCCAGCAACTGGGCGCCGTCTGCCGTCAGGCTGACTTGGCGCGTGGTGCGGTGCAGGAGTCTTGCGCCCACCTGCTCCTCCAACTGCTGCACGGCGGCGGAGACCGTGGCGCGCGGCAGGTCCAGCGCATGGGCGGCCTTGATGAAGCTGCCCATCTCGGCCACCTGCATGAAGATCCGGTATCGGTCGAGTCGGTCCATGGGACGCAGCATAGTCCGTGCAGCGGTCCTTCTACTTGGCCTACTTGGTGGTGTAGCCGCCGTTGATCAGGATGGTCTGCCCGGTGATCCACCAGCCGTCGCTGACCAGGTGGCGGATGAAGGGCACCACGTCTTCGATATGCGTCAGCCCCGAGGGCGAGAACGGCGACAGCGCCGCCGCGCTCTTGTGATAGGCCACGGCGTCCGCGCCTTCCTGGCCGTAGAAGAACGGCGTGTCCATGGGCCCCGGCCCCACGGCCGTGACCGAAATGCCCCGCGCCCCGAACTCCTTGGCCGCCGCCCGCGTGAAATGCTCCACCGGCGCCTTGGTGCCCGCGTAGGAGGAATAGAACGGCGTGAACGCGCCCAGCAGCGAAGTCACCAGGGTCACGATCTTGCCGTGGTCGTTGACATGGCGCCCCGCCTCCTTGAGGAAGAAAAACGCCGACTTGCCGTTGACGGCAGCCATCTCGTCGTACTCCGCCTCGCTGATCTCCATCAGCGGCTTCTTGAGCACCTTGCCCACGGTGTTGATGGCAATGTCCGGCCGGCCCACGGCGTCCACGGCCTCTGCAAAAAACCGCTCGACAGCGCCAGCACGGGTGAGGTCGCCCTGCAGCGCCACGGCCTCTGCGCCCAGCGCACGCACTGCGGCCACCGTGGTCTCTGCCTCAGCCCGGGAAGACTCGCTGTTGTAGTGCACCACCACGGCCCGCGCGCCGTGCCCCGCCAGATCACGGGCAATCAGCCCGCCCAGATTCTTGCCGCCGCCTGCAATCAATGCGACCTTGCCGCGAATGGAATGGTCTGCCATGGAAACGCTCCTTGTGCTTGGATGAAGCACCCAGCTTAGGCAGCCAGCCCCCCGCGATAAACCGGCGCAGCCGGGATGGATCATCCAGAAAACCAGAACAATCAGCCGCGCCCAGCGGCTCCTGCCCCGGGCAGTCCGCTCCGCTCCCCCTCCCGTATGCCCGCGCCTGCGTCGGGCCGCCTGCGGGGTTGCAGTCCTGCCGCAGGACAGGACTGCTTCGTCATCTGACTCGCCGTGATTGTCTGAACGGAGCGCGCAGCGCGAAGTGAGTTTCACGGCGAACCCCGCAGGCGGCCCGACGCAGGTTGCCCCGCAGCGCAGCGAAGGGGTCGCGGGCATTCGGGTCGCCTTTGCTTTGCCTACTTTCCTTTGGCGAAACAAAGGAAAGTAGGTCGGCCGCCGGGCCGAGACCCGGCCTCGAAAAAACACCACCCGGCAGGGTCAAAAAAGCCAAACCCGCGTCACGCCAGACGAACAAGACAAGCCTCACGACAAGGTCCGCTCGTACATATACCTCCGCGACCAAGCCAACGAAGCAGCCCCCTGCCCCGCCCTCCGACAAACCACCTGAAAGATAGACACATCATCGTGTTCAAACGCATAAGCACACCCCGCCAGATACACCCTCCAGATCCGAAACCTCTCCTCCTCCACCAACGCCCGAATCTCCGGCACACAAGCCTCAAACCGCTCCAGCCACAACTGCAACGTGCGCACGTAATGCCGCCGCAGCCCCTCCACATCCAGCACCTCCAGCCCCCCACGCTGCATGGCCTCCAACGCCAGGCTCAGGTGCGGCAGCTCGCCATCAGGAAACACATAGCGGTCGATGAACGCACCGCCGCCCAACGCCGTGGCGCCCACGTCCGCATCGGTGGAGGTGATGCCGTGGTTCAGCGCCAGCCCGTCGTCGGCCAGCAGCTCGCGCATGTGCGCAAAGTACATGGGCAGGTTGCGGCGGCCCACATGCTCGAACATGCCGACGCTGGTGATGCGGTCAAAGCGCCCCTGTACGTCGCGGTAGTCCTGCAGGCGGATCTCGATGCGGTCGGCCAGGCCTGCGGCGCGCACGCGCTCGGTGGCCGCTTCGAACTGGTTGCGCGACAGCGTCACGCCCACGCAGTGCGCGCCAAAGTGCTGGGCCGCGCGCAGCACCAGGGCACCCCAGCCGCAGCCGATGTCCAGCAGGCGCTGGCCGGGCTGCAGGCGGATCTTGGTGAGGATGTGGTCCAGCTTCTTGCGCTGGGCGGTGGCCAGGTCCTCGTCGCCGTTCTCGAAGTAGGCGCAGGAATAGACCATGCCCTCGTCCAGCCAGAGCCGGTAGAAGTCGTCGGACACGTCGTAGTGGTACTGGATGGATTCGCGGTCCGTGCTGCGGCTGTGCCGAAAGCGCCTTGCCGCGCGCGCCGCAAGCGCCAGCCGCCCCGGCCCCTTGCCCGCGCCCTGGGTCTTGGACATGCGGCGCGCCAGCGCATAGCCGAAGTCGATGATGTCGGGCAGGCGGCCGTCGATGTCGATCTGGCCCTTCACATAGGCCTGGCCCAGGTGGTCCAGGCTGGGGTCCAGCAGCAGCGGCAGGGCCGAGGCGCTGCGCACGGTGAGCGTGACGCGCGGCTGCTCGAAGCGGCCGAAGTCGAACTGCTCGCCATTCCACAGCACCAGCCGCGCCGGCAGGTCGGCCCGCGCACGCACGGCCTCGGCCCAGCGCCTGAGCTTCTTGTCCCAGAACATCTTGCATCTCCCCGGGGCTGGCGGCGCCCCCTTTTTGACATGACTCGCATGAACCACATGAACCACATGAACCGCATGAAAAGCAAATGACGAGTCTTGCCGGTTCATGTGACGGCAAGACGTCAAGGCGGCAGCCCGCGCCGGTAGCGGATCGATACAGACCCGATGGCGCCCACACCCCGCCAGCGGCCCGGCTTGGGGCACACTGGCCGGCGTTCCAACTGCCCCGGCGCGAAGGCGCCTGCGACAGACCCATGCAAGCCCATGACCTGAGCACCGAACACTGCATCGAGCACCGCAACGAACAACGCAGCACCGGCGGCTATGGCCTGCCTGCCGGATTTCAGGAACCTGCCATCGAACTGGAGCCAGTGACGCCATGGCCATGACCCATACCCAGGCGCTGTCCAAGCTGGCAGCCGACACCCTTGTGCAGACCCTGGAGGAAGACGTGGCGCGCGTGATGGCGCGCACGTTTGCGCTGGGCCGGCACGATGCCGCTATCGCGGCCAACTACGGCGGCCATGCCCTGCCGCCCCTGCTGCGGCGCTGGAGCTGCGTGCTGCAGGCCGGTGACGCCAAGGCAACGGCACTGTACCGGCACAAGACGGCGCTGGCCCTGGCCATCGTGCTGCACCGGAACGGCCTGGCCGACGCGGGGCTGAACACGGCGGCGCGCACGGCCATCGATGTGCTCAATGCCGAGGTGGCGCTCAGCGATGACTTCTTTCGCAAGTCGGCGCAGATCCGCCAGGACTTCCTGGACACGCCGCCCGCGCCGCCCAAACGCTCGCCAGGCCTGCCCGACAGCCTGACCTTCTACCGCGCGGCCGACGTGGTGGCCATGGAGCTGGACGGGCGCTTTTACGCCCTGTACGTGCACGGCTGTGCCCGGACCAACCAGAGCCCCATCGTCGAGTTCTACGACGCGGTGTTCGACCATGTGCCGCAGATGGCGGAGCTGGCCGACGTGCGCGCCCGGGGCCGGCGCTACAACGATGGCGTGGGGCGGGTGGCGCGGTTTTCCATATCGGGCCTGAAGTTCCTGCCCGACCCGGCCGGGCAGTTCACCCTGGTCAAGGCCTGCGTGGAGACGCCGCCGGACCCCGGCCATCTGCAAAAGGGCGACTGGCTCTACACGGTGTCCGACATCTTCGAGCTGCAGTCCGAGGTGGACACCATGTTCGGCCCCGGCGGCAGGCCCTGAGCCCTAAGCCCTGGCAGCGCCCTGTTCTTGCCTGTTTTCAAGAGGAAATTCATGACGCATCCCCGGCCTTCCACTCTGCCCTCCCGCATGGCCGTGCCGGCCGCGCTGGCAATGGCTGCCACGCTGGCCCTTGCGGGCTGCAACCAGCGGCATGACACAGCAGCCATGGAATCTGCGCCCGCCCCCGCGCCCATGGCGGGCGGCGCCGGCATGAAGCAAGGCCGCGCCGCCACCGTGCAGGCCGAGGATGCGGCAGCAGCCGCACCAGAGACATCGGCGCAGGACGAGATGGCCCAGCGTTTCCTGGCCGTGCGCCAGGAGCTGAACGTGGAAGTGCCGCAGGCGCAGCTGGCCGATGCCTGGGGCCAGGTGCGCGACCTGTGTGCCACGCTGCGCTGCGAGCTGCTGTCGGCATCCCTTCTGCGCGAGACGCCCCAGCAGCCCGGCAACGCCATGCTGGAGATGCGCGTGGCGCCGGCCGATGTGCAGCGGCTGCTGGGCACGCTGGCCGGCGTGGCCACCATCGTGTCGCAGAACACCATCAGCGAGGACAAGACGGCCGAGGTGATCGACGTGGAGGCGCGCATCAGGAACCGCACCGAGTTCCGCGACAGCCTGCGCCTGATGCTGCGCGACACCACGACCAAGCGCACCATGTCCGACCTGCTGGAGATACAGCGCACGCTGTCGGACACGCAGGCCGAGCTGGACGCCATGGCCGCCCAGCGCAAGGTGCTGGAGCAGCAGACCAGCAAGCAGCACATACAGATCCAGTTCACGCCCACCCGCGCCCTGGTGCAGGGCGGCACCAGCTACAGCCCCATAGGCCGCGCGCTGCGCGATGCCGGCCATGTGCTGGGCGAGAGCATGGCCGCGCTGATCACCTTCGTGGCGGCCGTGCTGCCCTGGCTGGTGCTGGTGGTGCTGCCGCTGGGCTGGGTACTGCGCGCGCTGTGGCGGCGCAGGCGTGCCAGGAAGGCCTGAGCGGCACGGCAGGATCAGGAAGTACGGCGGGGCACGGAGACCGGCCCACCCGGCAGCCCTGCCGTGCTCCAATCAAGCCATGCCCACCGAACCGAGCCTTGACGACCTGCGCCGCCATGCCGTGGCGCGCACCCTGTTCACACCGACCACCCTGCCTGCGGCCATACAGCGCCTGGGCTTTGTGCAGGCAGATCCGATCCGCGCGCCGGCCCGGGCGCAGGACCTGACGCTGCGCCACCGCGTCAAGGACTACCGCGCCGGCGACCTGGAACGCCGCTACGCGCGCCTGGCGATCGACGAGGACTGCCTGGTCAACTACGGCTTTCTGCCCAGTGAGCACCTGGCGCTGATGCACCCGCGCCAGGCCCGCAAGGCCTGGGATGCCGAGACGCAGCGCAAGGCCGCCGAGGTGCTGGCCTTTGTGCGCGAGCGCGGCGCCGTGCATCCGCGCGAGGTGGAGCAGCATTTCTCGCACGGAAGCGTGAAGAACTACTGGGGCGGCTCGGGCAGCGCCAGCACGCAGTTGCTCGACGGCATGCACTACCGCGGCCTGCTCCGCGTCAAGCGCCGCGACAGCGGCACGCGCGTCTACGAGGCCATCGCCCACCCGCCTGCCGACGACAGCCCCGCCGCCAGCGCCCGGCGCGCCGCCGCGCTGATCGACCTGGTGGTGCGCAAGTACGCACCGCTGCCAGCCCCCAGCCTGACCTACCTGGTGCGCCTGCTGGGCTATGGCGCACCCCATCTGGCGCAGCAGACCCAGGCGGCGCTGCGGCTGGCGCGCGAGCAACTGGCCAGCTGCCGCATCGACGGAACCACTTGGTACTGGCCCGCCGACGAGAACCCGCGCTCGCGCCGCCATGCCTTCGACGAGCGGCTGCGCCTGCTCGCGCCCTTCGATCCCGTGGTCTGGGACCGGCGCCGCTTCACGCTGCTCTGGGGCTGGACCTACAAGTTCGAGGCCTACACGCCACCAGCTCAGCGTCAGCTCGGCTACTACGCCCTGCCCATGCTCTGGCAGGGCCATGTGATCGGCTGGGCCAACCTGCAGGCGCGCGACGGCCGGCTGGAGCCGTCATTCGGCTATGTGGCCGGCGCGGCGCCCGGCGATGCCGCCTTTCGCAGCGCGCTGGATGAAGAGCTGCAGCGCATGGAGCAGTTCCTCGCGCCGCGCTGATGCGCAGGCAATCGCCCCCTGCGTGCGGTGGACGTGATTGGGGGAACTGGTCAAGTTCACCCAGCTGACGCGCGAGACTGCACCGGACTGCACCGGACTGCACCGGCTTGACTGCACAGGCTACCTGGTGGACCGATACAGCGAACGCAGGGAGCGGGCGCGAGCGCTCCCCCGCCGACGAGCGGCCTTTCATGGTCTTTCGGCACATGCTGCAGCAGCACCCGTGCATCAAGGCCGGCAGGCCGCCGGACCGCCCTCAGTTCATGCGCGGCAGATTCGCTGCCTTGATGGCCGCGCCCATGGACTCATGGCCCTGGACCAGCTTCCTGCGGTATTCGGCGCCGGTGAGAGCTGCCGGGTCCACGCCCGCCGACTCGAAGACACGCGCGACCTGGGGACCTTCGGCTGCGGCCATGGCGACGCGCTCCAGCCTGTCGCGCAGGGCCGGGGGCACGCCCTTGGGGTAGGCCAGGCCGATCCAGGAGTCGATCTCCACGTCGTAGCCCTGCTCCCTGAGCGTGGGCACCTCGGGCAACTCCTTCCAGCGCATGGGGCTGGCGCTGGCCAGCAGGCGCATTTTTCCGGCCTTGACGTGCTGGACGATGTCCGAGGGGTTCTGCACGATGACATCGACCTGCCCGCCGATCAGGCCGGCCACGGTCTCCGCGCCGGACTTGTAGTTGATCTCCTCGAACTTGCCGCCGGTCTTGCGCCCCAGCTCGTACATGGCCAGGTTGTTGGGCGCGGACGGCGCGCCAAAGAAGATGCCCTTGCCCTGGCGGGACGCGGCCACCAGGTCGGCCATGGTCTTGTAGGGCGAGTCCGCGCGCACGGCCACGCCATAGCGGTAGCGGGCCACGCCTGCGATGAAGTCGAAGTCATCGACCTTGTAGTCCACCTTCATGAGGTGGGGCGTGATGGCGATGGTCGAAAACGTCACCACGCCCAGCGTATAGCCGTCGGGCTTTTGCCGGGCCAGCGAAGAGACGCCCAGCGTGCCCTGCGCCCCGGCGCGGTTGTTGGGCACCACGGGCTTCTTGAGCAGGCCCTCCATGGCATTGCCGATGGCGCGCGAGGCCACGTCGGTATTGCCGCCTGCGCCGTAGTTGATGATCAGGGTCAGTTCCCGCTCGGGAAACGCGTCCGTGCCCTGGGCCAGCGCCGGGGCGCCGGCTGCGGCCGCCAGCGCTGCCGCGCAGAAGGCCGAAAGCAGGCATCTGCGAGATGCGGGGGATGGATATGCATGCATGGTTGTCTCTCGTTGCGATCTTGGGTTCTGTCGTCTTTGGAAGTCGTGCTTTCACGGTGCAGCGCACTACCCACTGACCGGGAAACAGGCACGCCCTGGAAGTGGGGGCACCGAGGAAGGGCCGCCCCGCACCGAGGGTGCCGCCCCCCCCCCGCGAAGCGAGAGGGGGAAGCGGCGCAGCCGCTCAGGGGCTCGTCCTTCCTCAATTCATGAAGAAGCCGCCGTTGACGTCGATCACGGCGCCATTGGTGAAGCCTGCGGACTCGCTGCACAGGTAGCGGATGGCGGCGCCGACCTCGGCAGCCTCGCCCAGACGCCGCACGGGGATCTGCTCGGCATAGCGGCGATTGACCTCGTCGCCGGCCTGCTGCGCCATCGGCGTCAGGATGCGGCCCGGCGCCACGCAGTTGGTGGTGATGCCGTACTGGCCCATCTCCGAGGCGATGGAGCGGCTCAGGCCCAGCACGGCGGACTTGCTCAGCATGTAGGCAGGGCCGGCCACGATGGACTTGCCGCGCCCGGCCAGCGAGGACACGTTGACGATGCGCCCCCAGAGCCGCTGCTTCATGCCCGGCAGCGCCAGCTGGCATAGGCGCAGCATGGACAGCAGGTTGACGTCCAGGATCTGCTGCACCTCGCCCAGCCCCACTTCGAGGATGCCGTTGGACTGTCCGCTGGCGTTCTTGAGGCTGATGCCGGCGTTGTTGACCAGGATGTCCACGCCGCCATGGCGCTGCACGATGTCGCCGACTACGCGCTGGCGGGCAGCCTCGTCGCAGACATCGAGCACCACGGCGCTGGCCCGGGCGCGCAGTTCCTGCGGGACTAGATCCAGGTCGGGCGCGGCCAGGTCGGCCAGCACCACCTGGCGGCCGTCGCGCAGCAGTTCGATGGCGGTGGCCAGGCCGATGCCGCGCGCGGCGCCGGTCACCAGGGCCGTGCGGATGGGGAAGTTCTCAGGCGCGCTCATCAGTGGCTCTCCGGCGTGTAGAAGGTGATGGGGGGAAAGGCGTCTTCGGTGCACATGACCTCGATCAGCGTGGCCTCTTCGGCGACCATGGCGGCGCGCAGCGCGGGGACGATGGCATCGGCCGATTCCACGCGCACGCCGTGGATGCCGCAGGCCCGTGCGATGGCCGCATGGTCCACGCCGCTGAAGTTCACGGCCGAGGTGTGCTCGCCGAACTTCACGTGCTCGGCATGCTTCTGGTAGCCCAGGATGCCGTTGTTGATGAGGACGGTGATGACCTTGATGCCCATGCGCCTGCAGGTCTCCATCTCCGACCACACATGGCCGAAGCCGCCGTCGCCCACCAGGCAGAACACCTGGCCGCCGTCCTGCGCCAGGCGCGCGCCCATGGCCATGGGCATGCCCCAGCCCAGGCCCGCCAGGCCGCGCGGAGTGAGGAAGCGCTGGCCGGCCCGGCGCGCGGTCAGGTAGTTGGTGACCCACAGCGTGGAGTAGCTGGCATCGGCCACCACGGTGTCCTCGGCGGTCAGCAGGGCGTCGAGCTCATGCATGATGCGTTCGGGCCGGATGGGTGCGGCGCTGGACAGGCGCACTTCGGCTGATTCCTGTCGGTGCCTTTCCCTGCCCTTGGCAATGCGTGCGGCCAGTGCAGCGCGCTGGCCGGTACGGGCCGACAGATCCAGCGGCCCGGCGATGTCCAGCATGGCCTGCAGCGCCAGCCGCGCATCGCCCACCAGGCGCATGGCGTCGTAGTTGCGCCCTATCTCCTGGCCGTCGATATCGAGATGGATGAATTGCGCATCGCGCGGGTACAGCGTCCAGCTGTCCGTGCCGTTCTGGTTGGTGCGGTTGCCGATCAGGAACACCACGTCGGCCCCGGACACGAAATCCTTCAGGTAGCGGCCTGAGCCATTGGGCCCCAGGCAGTTGGCGACCACGCCCAGCGACAGCTCATGCGTCTCGGCCACGGCGCCCTTGCCCATGTTGGTGGTGGCCACAGGCAGGCTCAGCGCATCGGCAAACGCGCTCAGTGCCTCGCTGGCGCCCGAGATGTGCACGCCGCCACCGGCAACGATGACCGGCGCGCGGGCCTGGAGCAGCGCGCCTACTGCCTGTTCCAGCAATTGCCGTTCGGGCACGGCGCGGTCCAGCGGAAAGCGGGCCAATGCAGCGGGCCGGGGCACGCTGGAGGGCTGGGCAGGCTCGGTGAGCAGGTCGGCCGGCAGCATCAGCGCCACGGGGCCAGGCCGGCCGCTGCAGGCGGCGATGATGGCCTGCTCCACATAGTCCTCCACGCGCGATGCCTGGTCCACGCGCCGCACCCACTTGGTCACGGGCTTGAACAGGCCCATGTGGTCCAGGTCCTGGAAGGCGTTCCTGTCGGTCTGGTCGCGCGCCACGTCCTGCACCAGGGCGATGATGGGGATGGAGACCTTCAGAGCCTCGGCCAGCGGCGCCACCAGCAACGCTGCGGCCGGACCGTTCTGCGCGGTGATCACGGCCGGCCTGCCGCTCATGCGGGCATGGGCATCGGCCATGTAGCCGCCCGCGTTCTCGGTGCGGTAGGCGATCTGGCGCAGGCCCAGTTCCTCGGCGGCCAGCACGAACATGCTGGGCAGGCTCTGCCCGAAGAACTGCGTGATGCCGTGCCGCTTCAGGACCCGGGCCACCAGGTGGCCTACGGTGTCCTGCTTGTTCAATCCAGGGTTGCTCAGGGGTTTCGACATGGGTTGCGGTTTCCGTTCAACAAAAAAAGGCGTAGCGGCTCCCTCGCCATGGCAATCGCCAGCGATACGGAAAGGGAAGCCAGGGGGAACTTATCTATTCAGGAAATTCAAAGGCAATCCAGGACACGGCCAGTCCAGCGCCACCAGCCGCCCCGTGGAAGACAGGGTGACAAAAGCCGTCTTCAGGTCCTTGCCGCCAAAGCAGATGTTGGTCGTCATGGGGTCGGGCAACTCGACCCGGTGCAGCACCTGCCCGGCCGGCGAGACCACGGTGATGCCGCCCTCGCCCAGCGTGGCAAGGCAGATGTTCCCTTCGGCATCCACGGCCAGGGAGTCGATGTTCTGCATGCCCTGCAGGCGGCAGACCAGCCGCCCGCCATTGGGCGAATCGGGCCAGGGCCGGGCCAGGATGTGCCCGGGCTCGCCGATGTCGAAGGCCCACAGCCGCCCCGTGAAGGTCTCCGCCACATAGAGCGTCTTCTCATCGGGAGAAAGACCGATTCCGTTGGGCGACCACAGCGGGAAGACGGCTTCGCGGATGGCGCTGCCATCGGCCAGCGCGTAGCAGACGCCGCCCCGGTCCACCTCGCGCGGCCGCACCTTGCCGTGGTCGGTGAACCAGAACCCGCCATGCCGGTCGAAGACCAGGTCGTTGGGCCCCTTCAAGGGTCCGCTGCCGCTTTGCGTGTACAGGCATTCGACCTGGCCCGAGGCCAGGTCCACGGCCTCTATGCGCCCGCCTGAATAGTCGTTGGCCTGGCCTATGGGCCGCAGTCCATGCTCCGCACTGCGGTGCCACTGGAAGCCACCGTTGTTGCAGATGAACAGCTTGCCGCCGGGGCCTATGGCGGCACCGTTCGGGCCCGCGCCCAGGTGGACGAGCTGCCGCCTTGTGCCATCGGCCGTCACCCGGGTCAGCCAGCCGTTGGCGATCTCCACCAGCACGACCGATCCATCGCGCATGGCCACCGGGCCTTCGGGAAACTCCAGGCCGTCGGCCAGCTCACGAATCCTTGGTTCTGCTTTTTCCAACGTGTATGTCCGCATGCACCCTCCCTTAGATATGATGCATGATACTTGATGCATCAAACACCAATTACAGGGTTAGCCCTTGGCACAGCCACACACCGTGGCCATGAACAAACCGTCCTTCCCCGGGAGGTACCATTGCGCCCAAGCAGTTGCGGAGGCCCGATGTCCAGCGTTTTTTCACAGATCCGAACCAATCAGACCCTTGCCGAAAAAACCTACCTGCAGATCCGTGACGCCATCGTGAGAGGCCAGCTGCAACCCGCGCAGCGCCTCGTCTATCGCAGCCTGGCCGAAGAGTTCGGCATCAGCCCCACGCCCGTGCGCGATGCCATACAGCGCCTGGCCTCCGAAGGCGCCCTGGACCTGGACGACCGCGGCGTGGCCACCGTGCCCGTGCTCAGCGTGGAGCAGTACGTGGAAATCATCGCCCTGCGCATCGAACTGGAAGGCCGCGCCGCCGCAGCCGCCGCCAGCCGCCATCCGGGCAAGGACTTCATCGACACCCTCACCCGGCTGCACCAGGACCTGGAAAAATCCATCGCCGTGGATGACGACGCCACGCTGATCGCCAACGAGCGCTTCCACTTCTCCATCATCGAAGCCGCGCAGCAGCCCGTGCTGGCCAGCCTCATCGGCCTGCTATGGCTCAAGTGCGGCCCGTCCGTGCGCTACCTGTACCGGGGCACCTACGCCCGCGCGGCCGAACATCCGCACATCCGGCTGATCCATGCGCTGGAGCAAAGGGACGGCCCCGCCGCCCGACAGGCCGTGGTGCAGGACCTGCAAAGCGCCTGCCTGCATATCCTCAGGAAGATTGCCAAGGATGATGGGATGGAGTTTCCGCAGGAGTGGGAAGTGGCGGGGCTGCGGGCTTAGGGATCACGGAGACTTGCCAGTCAGGCAGGCGGGCCATCCCTATGCAAGACCATGAGGACTATTGAGTCCTTTTTCATCAAGGATTCCTGTGCCCATCACAGCACATGGATGTGCTCGCGGATGCGGGCCAGAAGAAGGTCGAAATCCGGCTGTCCTTGGTAGTACAAGGCCCGTGTCTTGCGGTACTCCTGCGCAAAACGGTCGCATTGAGCAGCATCGGCCAGCACAAATGCCGGGTTGAGGGAGATAGCCAGCTCATCTCCGGAACGGAACCGCTCGATCTTGCGTTGCTGATAGGCCGGTGTTCCGATGAAGCCCTGCACTTCCTCCATGCCCAGGAGGCAATACACATCGTAGTAATGCCGCAGGAAGTTGGCAGGAAATGCCCGGCTTGCATCCAGCCTGCGGTACTTGGTGGAGATGGTCTGCAATTTTTCGACGAAAGTGTGCGTCGGTGCATAGCAAGGCACATTCACCGCACGGTTGTCCCGCAGCGGGATATCGCGCTCCATGGCAGCCTCCAAGGCCCACGAAGAGATGGTCACTGCGCGATTGGGTGCCGTGTCATCGAATCCCAATTCCAACAGGATGCCGTCCTTGATCCCCGCAAGCGCCGCCGTTCTTGGCGTGTAGATCAACCGGATCCCGGCGCTGCGCATCTTGTCATCGTCAAACAGGCGATCCCGCTGAACTTCGACCACCCCGGGAATGCAGATGGTTTGCGCAAGCGTGTCGTAATAGGCTCGCCGTGATTCGACGTGAGCGGGCTTGTCGTGATTGCGGCCTGTCTTGACGTCCATTCCTTGCGGCGGGTCGATGCGGATATCGATGTCTTCGGAAAAACGATGGATGACACCGAAGCCCTTGGACAGCGATGTGCCGCCCTTCAGCTCGAACCGCAGCCCCTGGGCCTGAAGACCCCAGAGGCAATGCATGATCCAGTAGTCTTTTTCCACCAGCACAGGAGCCAAACCACGCTCGTCGGCCACCAACGAGAGGAGTTGGTCGAAATCCCTGCGCTCGTGAAGAAAATCAGCCACCGCTCCACTCCCTCAAGATTTTTCGGGTAGCCGCGTTGGCATAGCGCTCAATCGCCCGGCGCAGGCGCTCGGCATCAAAGGACGGCATCTTTTTGCGCGCCTGCCCAAGAACCAGTTCCCCATCTTCAGCCAGCTCATCCAGGTTGTTGAGCAAGTCCACGAACAGGAACTCGGGGCTGAGTTTCTTTGGAAAACGGGGCTTTACCCGAAAGTCGAAATCACGATTGCCCAACCGAAAGATGCCGTGCCGCTTGCGGTTGTAGACCCAGGTGCTGTTGTACAGCTGCGTGGTACCGACACCCACCGCATTGAAGGCGGAAGGCGAAAACAACAGGAAATCGCTGTCCCGCAGAAAGCTCTGGACCACTTGATCGTCAGCAGGTGGCAGCGGCCCGAAATCGGACTGCTTGGGTGCGTGATACAGCCCTTGCGCCAACTTCTTCAATCTTCCGCCAGCCACCAGCTCACTCAGATGCCGGTCTACCGCCGTGGAAAGCGGTGCCAGGTCTTCGCGCCGGTAGACGCCACCAGGGCGCAGCTCTTCCGCCAGGAGTGCAGCACCTCCCCGCAAGGGTTCAGCAGAAGTACGGACGACACCCATGATGGCTGGATTCTTCATTGAAATTTCATGCATCCTAGCATCTGCAGGAGATGGGAAACATTCCCAGTTCCACGCGTTGCTCTGGAGCAGCGCCGCCACGAACACCATCCTCAAACTTTGCCCAATAACCGCCAGCGAATCGACGCTTGCAGGCGACCGCAAGGAGGCGGCCTGCTCATTTGGCCGCCGCGACTTCCTCTCCACTGGCCGGAACCGGCTCAGCATCGAAGACGCCTTCCAAGTATTTGGCGTAATGCTCCTGCAGATGCTTGAGGGAGGCGCCCTTGTCGGCTTGGTATTCGAGCCGCTCTTGGAAGAATTTCATGCGGCTCCGGTTCTCCGCCAAGACCTGGCCCCAAGTCTTCACGTAGATGCAGACGTTGTCCTTCTTGTGGATCAGCCCGGACTCGTCGGTCATGCGGAATTTCGCGTGCGGGCCGACATCGTCGCTGATGACCCAGAACACCCATGACACCTTGACGTTGCGGAACCGCTGGTCATCCATGACCGATGCGGCGTAGCCCTCGATCTGCGATATCTCATCGGTGTTGACCTTGACCTTGGGCGCCTTGAGCTCGACCACCAAGTGGGTGATCGAGTCCGAGTTGTGCCGCCGCGTGGATCGGGACAGCATCAAATCCACGATGCCACGCTCCTGCGAGACATGCTTGACCGGGGCGTCGATGACGATATCCTCCCCGAGGATTTTCTTGTGCGACCGTAGGACTTCCGTCAGCGACTGGTCATCGACAGACAGCATGAAGTCCTCGCCGAACATCCAGCAGTTTTGGGCGACGATGCGGTGCAATTGGGTTCGCTCGCGCAGCCTCTTCTTAGGCGCGGTATCGAACAGCACCGCCTCGATGCCGGTCAGGAACTTCAAACGATCCGCCACAATCTTGGCGGAACTGATGATCGAAGACAGCGACACGTCGCGCAGCAGCTCGGCGAGCTCCTCCTGCTGGCGCTTGGGCAGCCGCAGGACTTCGTTCAAGATGACCTGCAGCTCCTCGGGGCTTTTTTCGATCGCCTGCCTGAGCATGCGAAGCTGGAAAGACTTGTTTTGCTGGGCGGAGCTGGCGAACTCGGGCAGGTTCTTGGCGACGCTGACGGCCACGATCTCGAACACTTGCCGCTCGACCTCCTCCACGCGCGTGGCCGGATCGCCATCGAAGGGATACACCTTCTCGGTCTTCCATTCCTCGACGTAGCTGCGGGCCTCTATCGCGGAGCGCTGCCGGAAGTAGTCCTTGATCGTCTTCTGGGCCTCGTCGATCGCAGCCACGACCGGCGTCTGCATCTCCGCGAGGTCCACGGTCCCATCTTTCTGCGCCACCGTCAGATACGTGGATTCAAGATACGCGGTGAATTGGAAGTCGCCAATGTGGAATCGGCGATCGACCTGCACGAGAGGAAAGCGTTTCTCGTTGCAGAGGAACAGAGCCCGGTTGGACAGCCCCTTCCATTCGACGATCTCAAGCCGGACGGGATGCGCCTTGCCGCCTGATTCGATGTCGGCGAGGTTGAAGGCCTTCCTGCTGGCGATCATCAGGGCCGGGTCGATGCGCCTGCCGCCGATGGTCACGTTGACATCGGGGTAGTCGGCCAGATAGAGGGCGAAGACTTCGGCCAAGACATGGATGCCCGAGTCGCTCACAAAGGAGCGGAAGTCCTTGTGCGGATCGGAGATCGTCAGCGTGACGCCGGCATCGGTCGGCTTGGCGACTTCGATCTCGTCGGAGATGTTCACATGGCGGATGTCGTTGGCCGACATCGTGATCGAATACTTCCAGAGCTTCCCGTCGCGCTTGTATGCGACGGCCCATTCGGCTCGGGTCCCAATGGCGAACGCCTTGAAGCGGCCCCTGCCCTCTTGGCCGTGCAAGAACCTTCCGGTCTCGGTGGAGCCTCCCGGCTTCTTCCATGAGCCGCCGAGGCGTCGAAAAAACTCAGGAGCGCTCGCCCTCGGAATGCCATTGCCATCGTCGCGAATGATGACTTCCGACAAGGTGCCCATATCGTTGTGCTCAAACGAGACGGAAACTCGGCCGGCATCGGCGTCCAAGCCATTCCAAATGAGTTCCGCCAAAGCCTGCACCGGCTTCGCGCGAGTGATCTTCTCCAAGAAATCCGATTGAACTTCGACCGGATACTGTTGCTGGGCCATGGAAAATCTCCCTTTTGTAATAGCGCCTGCGAAGCAGGGTGGCCGCCTCGTTGAGGATGGCTGACTGCACGGTCCCCCCGTATTGAGGCAAACCGTCCATCTCCTGTTGGATGTCAGGCTCACCTAAGCGGCACAGCTACCTAACTTCTGCCTGCAAACTCCGGCCAGCGGGCTCCCCCTCAGGATCTGGTGTTGCGCTTCACCCGCTTTACGCCAGACCCGTCCACCATAGGCTCGCCCTGCTCCCGCGAACCCACCCGATGACGCGCAATCGCGCTCGCCATGCGGCTGATGGCTTCCTCATCTTCCATGCGGACATAGTGACCCAGAGCATCTTCGATCTCCTTCGCAGAGCTCTGGCTGATGGCATGTGCTAGGTCCCGTACTGCCTTGTTGACCGTCTTACCTTGCTCCTCCACGGGCAGAAGGTCGAAGAACTCTTTCAAATGAATCGCCAGCATGGCTTGGAGGCCCATGAGACCGGCTTCTGCCGCCAAGCGCTGGGCGGCCAAGCGCTCGTCATCGAAGGTCCTCTGCAGGCGCTCGTTGATTTCGGCATTGAAGCTCTTGCTGGTCCTGTCCGCCGCCTCGTGTAGGGACTGGTGCAGCTCAGGTGGCACGCGCAGTGCGGTGCGGATGTAGTCGTCTTGTGCCATGGCACAAATTCTATGGGTCGGCTTCAAAATAGTATTGACACCAAAATGAAGTCAAAATACATTCAAAATTGACTTCATTTTGAAGCCAAACATCAAGCAGTGAGCAGGTATAGGGCTTCGCGCAATCCGTGCAGCCCCCTTCACACAGCACCCGGCAATGGAGGAGAACCATGGCAAGGAATGACCCATCAGCCTCTGCAGGCAAGCCCACCCCAGCCAGAAACAACATGGCCCGAACCTCTCTTGCCGATGCCCACCAAGCAGTCCTGTGCGCTGCCGGAGTGCTCAAGCACACGGTGAAAAGCATCCTGTACGACGGAGCACAGGAGCGCTACTCCTGCCCTCACCTCAGCCGGGCATTTGCAGCGCTCAACCAGCTTCCTGATCCCGGTTGCTGCCCGGCAAGCAGTCCCCATGAGCCGGTGCGGGTGGATCTGCTTTCACTGCTCGCCCTCATCAGCTCGGAACTGGAGTACGCTCGCGACACATTCCGAGAGAAGCCGCTCAGTGCAGCAGGTGAAGCTGCCTTTGTTCATGGACTGCTGGAACACGCCTTTGAATTCGCAGACAGGCTGTTCGGGGCCTACAACGAGCTTCCCAACTCCTTGGACGACCTGCGCTTTCTGGCCAGCTTTGCTGCAGCCACGGAGGCTGGCAACGGTATCAATACATTCGGCAGCCAGGCAGATACAGCATCACCAGTCACAGCGGCATCGCCATTGCTTGGAAGCGGCCACCGGGCCAGTGAGTTGCTCATTCGTTGCTCGTTCGACATCGAGGCAGCAGCCCACGCCGTGACAGCGCTGGGAGATCAGATCACGGAACCGGAGCAGATTCAGATCGCCTCGCTGATTCGCTGCTATGGCGCACGCATCGCGAAACTCAACAGTGTTCTGATGAGCTATCTCACCGGGGACGAAGTGATCACCCTGGCGGATGCGCAGCACGCCCTGTACCAAGGAGCCAAGCAGTTGCCAGAAGGAGCCCTGTGACGACGTACGGCGGAAATGGTCCCTTGGATTGAGCGCTGCGCATTTGTGTGCCGCGATCTTCGCCCCCTTGGCGCGGCGTCCAACCTCGGGTAGTCAATAATGTGGCCTTTGCCCGCCACCACGCCCCACACGATGGATACGGCCCGAGGCGGGCAGCACGACACAAGAACATTTGCGCCTTCCTGCGGCCCCGCGCCTCCCAGGCAGGCCTTGCCCGGCGCCTTCGCGCCGCCGCAACCTGTTGATTCCCAAGCCAATGAGCGACCTTTCGCAAAGCACACAGCCCTCTCCGGCCCCTGATCTGTCGGCGCACACGCCCATGATGCAGCAGTACCTGGGCATCAAGATCAACTACCCCGACACGCTGGTTTTCTACCGCATGGGGGATTTCTACGAGCTGTTCTTCGGGGATGCGGAGAAGGTGGCGCGGCTGCTGGACATTACGCTGACCACGCGCGGGCAGACGGCGGGGCAGCCGATTCCGATGGCGGGCGTGCCCTTCCATGCGCTGGAGAACTACCTGGGCCGGCTGATCAAGCTGGGCGAGTCGGTGGCGATCTGCGAGCAGGTGGGCGAAGTGGGCGTAGCCAAGGGCCCGGTGGAGCGCAAGGTGGTGCGCGTGGTGACGCCGGGCACGCTGACCGACAGTGAGCTGCTGTCGGACAAGAGCGAGGCGATCTTGCTGTCCCTGCACACGGCCGGGCGCCAGCGCTGCGGCCTGGCCTGGATGGCGGTGACGCAGGGGCGCATCCATCTGGCCGAGTGTTCCCACGATGAGCTGGGCGCCTGGATTTCGCGCATTGCGCCCAGCGAGCTGATCTACAGCGCGGGCGTGACCGAGCGTTTCGAGCAGAGCCTGTTCGCGCTGCGCCATGGCGGCTCCATTGCCTGCCCGCTGTCGCCGCGCCCTGACTGGCAGTTCGACGGCGGCCTGGGCGAGCGCAAGCTGCTGGAGCTGCTGGGCGCGGCCAGCCTCAAGGCCTGGGAGGCCGAGGACCTGCCGCTGGCCCATGGCGCCAGCGCCGCGCTGCTGTCGTATGCCGAGCACACGCAGGGCCGCAGCCTGTCGCACATCCACGCTCTGCAGGTGCAGCGCGACGATGAGCTGATTGCGCTGCCGCTGGCCACGCGCCGCAACCTGGAGCTGGTCAAGACGCTGCGCGGCGAGGATTCGCCCACATTGTTCTCCCTGCTGGACACCTGCATGACGGGCATGGGCAGCCGCCTGCTCAAGGCCTGGCTGCTGGAGCCGCGCCGCGACCGCACGCAGGCCATGGCGCGGCTGGAGGCCACGCGGGCGCTGCAGGGCGCCAGCGCAGGCGGCATGGCCGCGCCCTGGCAGCAGTTGCGCGAGCAGCTCAAGGGCGTGAGCGATGTGGAGCGCATCACCGCGCGCACCGCACTGCGCCAGGTGCGCCCGCGCGAGCTGGTGGGACTGGGCCGCACGCTGCACAAGGCCGCCGTGCTGGCCCAGGCCGGGCAGACGCCCTCGGCCCACCTGACCCAGCTGTTTGCCGACCTGCAGCCGCCCGAAGGCTGCGCCGAACTGCTGGTGCGCGCCATCATGGAAGAGCCGGCCGCCCTGGTGCGCGACGGCGGCGTGTTTGCCACGGGCTACGACGCCGAGCTGGACGAGCTGCGCGCTATCCAGAACAACTGCGACGATTTCCTGCTGGAGCTGGAGGCCAAGGAAAAGCTGCTCACCGGCATTCCCAACCTGCGCGTGCAGTTCAACAAGGTGCACGGCTTCTATATAGAGATCACCAACAGCTACAAGGACGCGGTGCCCGAGCGCTACCGCCGCCGCCAGACGCTGAAGAACGCCGAGCGCTACATCACGCCCGAGCTCAAGGCCTTCGAGGACAAGGCCTTGTCCGCGCAGGAGCGGGCGCTGCAGCGCGAGAAATTCCTCTACGAGCAGTTGCTGGACCAGTTGCAGCCCCATGTGCCGGCGCTCACGCGCGTGGCCGGTGCCATTGCCGCCATCGACGTGCTGTGCACGCTGGCCGAGCGCTCGCTGACGCTGAACTGGTGCGCGCCCGAGTTCGTGAACCATCCCTGCATCGAGATCGAGGCCGGGCGCCACCCCGTGGTGGAGGCCCGCATGGCCGAGACCTCCAGCGGCAGCTTCATCGCCAACCACACGCGCATGAACGCCAACACGCGCATGCAGGTCATCACCGGCCCCAACATGGGCGGCAAGTCGACCTATATGCGCCAGGTGGCGCTGATCGTGCTGCTGGCCAGCATGGGCTCGCATGTGCCGGCGTCCAGCTGCCGGCTGGGGCCCATCGACGCCATCCACACGCGCATCGGCGCGGCCGACGACCTGGCCAATGCCCAGTCCACCTTCATGATGGAGATGACCGAGGCCGCGCAGATCCTGCACTCGGCCACGCCGCACAGCCTGGTGCTGATGGACGAGATCGGCCGGGGCACCAGCACCTTCGACGGCCTGGCGCTGGCCAGCGGCATCGCCACCCAGCTGCACGACAGGACGCGCGCCTTCACGCTGTTTGCCACGCACTACTTCGAGCTGACCGAGCTGCCGGCCAAGGCACGCGCGGCCGTGAACATGCATGTGAGCGCGGCGGAGTCCGGCCAGGACATCGTCTTCCTGCACGAGATCCAGCCCGGCCCGGCCAGCCGCAGCTACGGTATCCAGGTGGCCAAGCTGGCGGGCATGCCGGCCGGCGTGCTGCACCACGCGCGCCATGCGCTGGAGGCACTTGAGGCCCATGCCGACGAGGGCCGCCTGCAGGTGGACCTGTTCGATGCGCCCGACATGCCCGAGCCCGAAAGCCGCCACGACCCGCTGGCCCAGGCGCTGGCCGCCATCAATCCCGACGCACTGAGCCCGCGCGAGGCGCTGGAAGCCCTTTACCAGCTCAAGAAGATCGCCGCCTGAACGCGGTCAATCGCCTCGCACTAAACTTGTCGATCCCGCAGTTTCGGATGTTCCCATGACTTATTGCGTTGCCATCAAGCTCAACGCCGGCCTGGTTTTCCTGGCCGACTCGCGCACCAATGCCGGCCTGGACCAGATCAGCTCGTTCCGCAAGCTCATGGTCTACGAGAACCCCGGCGACCGTTTCATGGTGCTGCTGTCGGCCGGCAACCTGTCCATCACCCAGTCCGTTCGCGAGCTGCTGGAGAGCCAGCAGCTGCGCGACGAGGCCACGGGCGACATGCTGACCATCTGGAACGTGCGCAGCATGTTCGATGCGGCCCGCGTGCTGGGCGCGGCCGTGCGCCATGTGTACGAGCGCGACGGCGTGGCGCTGTCCCGGTCGGGCGTGGACTTCAATATCTCGCTGGTGCTGGGCGGCCAGATCCAGGGCGAGACCATGCGGCTGTTCCAGGTGTATTCGGCCGGCAACTTCATCGAGGCCACGAGCGAGACGCCCTACTTCCAGATCGGCGAGTCCAAGTACGGCAAGCCCGTGCTGGACCGCGTGATCACGCCGCGCACGCCGCTGGACGAGGCCGCCAAGTGCGCCCTGGTGTCCATGGACAGCACGCTCAAGTCCAACCTGTCGGTGGGCCTGCCCCTGGACCTGATCGTGTACGAGAAGGACCGCTTTGCCTCCGACAAGATCGTCAGCATCGACGAGAGCAATCCGTATTTCCGCATGCTGCACGACAGCTGGGGCGAGCGCCTGCGCCATGTCTTCGACAGCATCGAGGACCCGGCCTGGGACGGCGGCGCCTCCGAGGTGCCCATTCGCGTGCACAGCCGCCAGGCCCAGCCGCTGACCAAGGTCAACGCTCCGGCAGGCGCCCTGCGCTCGTCGGCGCGCAGCATGGGCCGGCTGCCGCCTGCGGCGCTGCGCCAGCCCTATCACAGCGGCACGGGCGCGGGCCTGGGCACCTCCACGGCAGACGGTCTTGCGACCTCCCCGATGACGCCCATGACACCCATGACGCCCCAGCAGCCGGGCCCGGCATCGCCCGTGCGGCCCGATGCAGGCCAGCCCTCGGGCCACCAGCAAGGCGTGCCCGATGGCGCCGCACAGGCCGGCCAGGAGCCTCGGCCGTGAACGCGGCCCGGTCCGCACAGCGGGCCGAGAGCGATGCGGCGGTTGCCGGCACGGGTACGGGCGCGGGCACTGCATCGGCGCCGCTGCCCGTGGTGTTCTCGCATGCCAACAGTTTTCCGCTGCCCACCTACCGGCTGCTGCTCTCGCTGCTGGCCGAGCGCGGCATCGCGGCGCAGGGCGTGGAGCGCTTCGGCCATGACCCGCGCTTTCCCGTCACCAACAACTGGCCGCACCTGGTCGAGCAACTGGCCGAGTTCACGCGCGCCGAGGTCGAGCGCGTGGGCGGTCCGGTCTTCCTGGTCGGGCATTCGCTGGGCGGTTTCCTGAGCGTGATGACGGCCGCGCGCCATCCCGAGCTGGCGCGCGGCGTGCTGCTGATCGACTCGCCATTGCTCAGCGGCTGGCGTGCCAATGCGGTGGGGGTGGCCAAGCGCACGCAGCTGGTGGGCTCGGTCTCGCCAGGCAAGATCAGCGCGCGCCGCCGCAATGCCTGGGACAGCGATGACGAGGCGCTGGCCTATTTCCGCGCCAAGAAGGTGTTTGCGCAATGGCATCCGCAGGTGCTCCAGGACTATGTGCAGGGCGGCCTGGCCGACCTGGACGGCCGGCGCACGCTGCACTTCACGCGCGAGGTGGAGACCGCCATCTACAACACCTTGCCGCACAACCTGGCCTCGCTGCTGCACCACCATCCGCTGCGCTGCCCGGCGGCCTTCATCGGCGGGCGCGCCTCGGTGGAGATGCGCCAGGTGGGCATGGACCTGACGCGCCGCATCACGCGCGGGCGCGTGATGATGCTGGACGGCAGCCACCTGTTCCCCATGGAGCGGCCCCACGCCACGGCCGCCGCCATCGAGGCCGCACTGCTGAACCTGCTGGGCTCCGAGGCCTGAACCGGAGCTTCAGGCACAAAAAAGACCCCCACGCTCCCCTTGCTGCGCAAGGTCCGCTGCCCCCCGGGGGGGCCGCTTTTTGTCTTGGGG
>NZ_JBICKW010000001.1:0-12308 GCF_043104645.1 Delftia sp. WSY_12 | reverse complement strand
TCCACGCAGATCGAAGCTTCCGCTGCGGGGATGGATTCCATCTATATCAACGTGGAAACAGTGGCACCGACGTTGCGTCTGCAGTCAGTTCCGGTTTCGTTGAAAGCCGGGCAGAAAGCGAATTCCATCTATGTGTCTGCCGAAGTACCCGGGGCCTATTGGTCAACAAGCCAATATCCGTCAAATCCCCTGAGCATCACCTTCACCAGTTCCGTTCCTTCCATAGGCAACGTCACAGACACCGTGACCTGGAACGCCAACACTGGTAGTTCTACCTACGCCACCTTCACGGCCGTCGCCCCCGGTACCACCCAGATCACGGCCAGCTCGCCCGGGTTCACGCCTGCCACCAGTGCGTCGATCACGGTGAATCCATAAGAAGGAGATGACCATGCAACGCTCCCGATTTTTCCAACATGCCCGCTCCGTCCTGTTGGAGCCCGGCTGGCTCAACCCGCTGACAGTGCTGCAGCGGCGGTCCGTGGCGGCATTGGCCGTCGTCCTGGGCATGAGCGCGGCCATCGCAGCCGATACGGCCCAACTGACCATTGCCGATGGCGTGATCGTCAAATTCGGCCAGAGCGCCGGCATCAGCGTGCGCAGCGGCCTGCAAACGGGATCTTCCGTGGTGCTGACCAGCAGCCACGACGACGCGCAACTGGGCCCGGTGCAGGCGCAGGGGCCACAGTCCCGGGCGCCACAGGCCGGTGACTGGCTGGGCGTGCTGGTGGCGCCTGAAGCCGCTCCCGCCAGCCTGAAACTGGACGGCCTGGCCATTCGCTATGCCGGAGGCGCGGAGGGCCTGCCCGGCCACATGGCAGGTGGTGCCGCTCTGGTACTGGCAGGTGCAGGCTACGGTTTCGAGCGGCTGCAGCTCACGGACAACGCCGTGGGAATCCGGGTGGTCGGCAGCGGCAGTCCCCGCATCATGCGTTCGCGCATCGCTGGCAACGGCGTGGGATTGCTGGCAGAGCAGGGCGCCACGCCGGCCGTTGGTGAATCAGATATCTCGGGCAACAGCCAGTTCGGCATACGCAACACCAGCCCGGCCAGCATCGTCCAGGCCCAGGGCAACTGGTGGGGCCACGCCAGTGGTCCGCGAGATGCCGTGGGCAATCCGGCAGGGCAGGGCAATGCGGTCAGCACGGGCGTGGACTATGGCGCCTACTTGACGGCCGAGCCCGTACTGGCCTGCACCATCGTTCCCACGCAAGGCTATGCCACGCGCGTGCGTGCCGTGCAGTTGCGCCTTGACTGCCCGCAGGCCGCGCAGTTCCGCCTGCAGGAAAGCGATCAGTTCGACAGTGCTGCATGGCAGAGCATGACCGGCCATCCCATGCTGGCAAGCTATACGCTGTCCATGGGGGCGGGGGACAAGATGATCCATGTGCAGTTCCGCACGGCACAGGGCGGTATCAACCAGTTCTCGCTGGCACAACCCATTGCCTACGCACCTGAAGGTCCTTTGGTGCAGTTCGCCCAGCCAGCCGCTGGTGCCGTGCTGGAGCAGGACACGACCATCGCCATCAACGTGGCCGATCCTGAAGGCGTGCAGCAGGTGGAAATCCTGGTGGATGGCCAGCGCCTGGCCCTGCTGACCGAAGCACCTTTCCAGACCACCTGGGCGCTGGCTGCCGTGCGCAACGGCAACTACACCCTGCAGGCCAGGGCCACCAATGGCATAGGCCTGAGCAACACGGCAACGCGCCCCGTGCAGGTGCAGAAAAAGGGAGGTCAAGGTCCGGTCATCACCGCCACTTTGGCAGGCGCGGCGCTTGTGCCCGATGCGACCATCTCCGCGCCGGGCGAATTGGCCGTGTCCGCGCAAAGCCCCATCGGCATTGCCAACGTCAAGGCCACCATCAACGGCCTGCAGATCTTCGAGCGCAGCGGTGGCAACACCAGCCCTTTCAACCACAGCCAGTTCATCGACTTTGCACAACTGCCCAATGGCGCGCATCGGTTCAGCATCACCGCCACCGACTCGGACGGCATTGCGGCCGTGCTGGACATACCGTTCACGCTCAGTCTCAGCGCACCACCTGCCCCGGTCATTGCGCAGCCCGTCAACAACGCACAGGTGTCCACGCCGCAACTGGCCGTCTCCGGCACGGCCATGGCGGGCTCGCAGGTGCAGCTGTATCTGGGCGGCCAGGCCGTGGGCAGCCCGATGGCCGTGCCAGCCAATGGCAGCTTCTCCGGCAGCCTGACCCTGCCAGCCGAAGGCGCGCACCGCATCGAAGCGACGGCCAGCAATGCGCGCGGCACCAGTCCCAGGAGCGCGGCGGTTGCCGTGACGTATGCCATCGCGGCTCCGACGGTGAACTTCACCGTGCCCGGCCAGGATGCCATCGTGGTCGGCAGCACGGCCGTCGGTGTCGCCGCCTCGGCACCGGACGGCATTGCCAAGGTCGATTTCTTCGCCAACGGCAGCCTGATCGGCTCGGCCACGCAGGCTCCGTACAGCATGCAGTGGGATACGTCGGGCGTGGCCAACGGTGCCTTCACGCTCAGGGCCGTGGCCACCAGCAAGGCAGGCAAGACCGGTGAAGCCACGCGCTCCGTCATCGTGAACAACAAGCCGCCCGAGCCTGAGCAGCCCAAGACGCCCTACACGGGCACGGTCAGCTCCGTCAGCCCGGCGGTCTCGTACGGCGCGCAGCGCGTCGTCATAGCCGGTGCCGCCGTGTCACGCGCCAGCGGACAGCCCATGCCCAACGCAGCATTGCGCATGGTGCTGGACATCTCGGGCTTCAAGCGGCGCATAGGCATCGCCACCGACGACAGCGGCCAGTACCGCTACGAATTCGTGCCCACGGCCAATGACAACGGCACCTACATCGTCTCCGTCATCCATCCGGAAGAGACCACCACCACCGAGCAGGGGCGCTTCACCATCAACCGGCTGAGCTTCGACCTGGCCAGCTACCAGCTCACCGCGCCGCGCGGCTTTGCCGCCAGCATCACGGTCAACGCGCGTGCCAGCGCAGGCACGGGCGCCACCGGCGTGCGCTGGGCCGTGGTTCCGGCACAGCAGCCCAGCGGCAGCCTGCCGCCGGGCATCAGCGTGGAGCCGGGTGCGCCGGTCAATGTGGCCGCAGGCGCCTCGGTGCCCATGGTCATCCGCTTCACGGGCAGTGCATCGGCCGGGGAGACGGGCACCGTCGTGCTCACGGCCTACGCCAGCGAAACAGGGGACACGCCCCGGGGCAGCTTCACCATCCACTACCGGCTGGTGCAGGCCTTGCCCGAGCTGTTTGCCAACCCCACCTACATAGAAACCGGGGTACAGCAGGAAAAGACGGTCACCGAGAGCATCACCATCGGCAACCGTGGCCTGGTGGCCGCCCAGGACGTGAAGGTCCAACTGGTGGACAAGGATGGCAAGGCCGCGCCTTCCTGGATCTTCCTGTCCAGCGCCAGCCACATCGGCGCCGTGGACGTGGGCGCCCAGGTGCCCATCCAGGTCACGGCCAGCCCGGGCAAGGACGTGGCCGACGGCATCTACAACTACCGACTGCAGATCACGGCCAGCAACCAGGGCACGGGCACCATACCCGTCTCGGTGGCCGTCACGCAAAGCGGGCAGGGCGGGCTGAGCTTCCATGCCACCGACCTGTTCACAGAAACGCTGGACGCGGGCGGCAAGCCCATACCGGGCGTGGCCAACGTGCGCATACGCCTGCAAAACGATGCCGTGCTCACCTATCTGCGCACCCTCACTACGGACGCGCAGGGCAAGGCCGTGCTCACCGACCTGCCGCCCGGCACCTACACCTACCGCGCCAGCGGCCCGCGCCATGCCGACAGGTCGGGCCGCATCTTCGTGCGCCCGGGCGTCACCACCTCGGAGCGCGTGCACCTGCAGTACCAGACCATCAGCATCGACTTCAGCGTGACGGAAACCACCATCAAGGACGAGTACCAGATCACCCTGGAAGCCACCTTCCAGACCCAGGTACCGGCCCCCGTGGTGCTGCTGGAGCCCCTGTCCATCAGCCTGCCCGAGCTGCAGGTGGGCGAAGAATTCACGGGCGAGCTGACGCTGACCAACTACGGCCTGATCCAGGCCGACAAGGTCGTCTTCACACCGCCGCAGTCCGACGAGTACTACCGCTACGAATTCCTGGCGGACATCCCCAAGACCCTGGCCGCCAAGCAGCGCGTGGTCATTCCCTACCGCATCACGGCCGTCAAGCTGCACCCGCGCAGCATGGGCTTCAGGCAGGCACGTTCGGCGGAGATGGGTGCCGTGCAGAGCATCGTGGTGAATGCGCGCAATGCGGGCAGCTGCGCTGCCTATGCCATGTGGGCCATGGTGGAGTTGGCGTGGATCTGTGCGAATGGAGAAGAGGAATCGCGCTCGCTCTCGGCCACTTTCAACAGGCTCGTTGGCGGCGCGTGCGGGAACACCGGCATCGGAGGGATTGGCGGGACTGGAGGCCATGGCGTGGGTGGTGGCATTGGTGGCTGGGGCAGTGGCGGGACTGGTGGTGGCGGAACACCCATCGGCTTGACGCAGGGCTGCACGCCCTGGTGCCTTGGTGGTGGCTGCAGCTCCGAAGGCAGTGGCCCTGGAGGAGGGCGGGGTGGCAGTGGAGGCAGTTCAGGTGCTGGCGGCCAAGGCGGTGGGATGGGCGGCGGCCCCTTGCTGGGTGGCCATGGCGGCGGATTCGGCGGTGGCAGTGGCTCGGGTGGCAGTGGATCGAGTGGCAGCGGTGGCGGCGCGGGGGGCGGTGGGGCCGGTGGTAACGGGCCTGGTGGCGAAGGTCCTGGCGGCGCCGGGCCAGGAGGAGACGGGCCAGGAGGAGATGGACCCAATGCGCCGGGAGACGACGGACCCGGGGCGGACGGCCCTCCCTCGTGTGGGAGTTGAGATAGGCCGGCCTGTCATCCGGCAGGCCGGTCCAAGGGCGCAGCCATCAAGACGCTGCGCAGGGGATTGGAGAGGGGACCCATCAGCGGTCCAAAGGGAAGCGCAAAAAATGACTAAGGCACTGAAACATTTGATTGATCTGGCCCAATATCCAGACAAGCGCGCCGCAGCGCGGCGGGCCTTGTCCTGGACTTTCGGGCGAATCTTTGCCTGGGCGTTGGCCCTGCTGAGCCTGGCAGTCCTGCAGGCACAGGCAAGCGAGTATCCGTACATCAAGTGGCCCAACGGTGAATACCGGGAGGTCAACACCGATCTGCAGGTCAAGGTACTGGGCGGAAGCATTGACATTGCCCGCACCTGGACGCTCGGGCGCTGGTGGCTCAACCCCGCATGGGCGCCGCTGGACTTCGAGCTGGATCCCCTGGGCAGGGAGGCCAAGACCATCCAGCGCGCAGGCACGCTGTATGAAAGAAGCGGCCAGTCGGGCCTGTTCATCGCCAAGGACCGAGTGGATGCGCCCACCTTCATCCGGCAGGTCAGCCGCAATGGCCAGGATGGCTGGCAGTGGTATGACCGCCGTGGCAACACCATCGACTATGACGCGCAGGGGCGCATTCAGGGCTATGCGGATTTCAACGGCATTCAGGTCCGGTTCAGCTACGACAGCACGTCCAGCATCCGCATCCTTGACCACCATGGGCAGGTCGCTTTCAAGCTCACCTTGGCCGATGGCCTTGTCACCAGCATCGAAGACCGTGCAGGCAGTACCGTTCGCTATACCTGGGCTGGATCGGGCAGCGCCAGGCGCCTGACCGAAGTCCTGGATGCGAGGGGCAACCGCTGGACATACACCTATGACGGCAACGGCCAACTCACCAGCCGCACGGACCCGCTGGGGGGCAAGGTCACGGCCCAGTACAGCGCCAGTGCGCCAGCACCCGCTGCCCAGTTCACGCTGGGCAACCTGGGCATCACCCTGGATCCCACGGGAACCAGTGGCACCACGCAGAAACTGCAGACCAACTGGGGAGGCGGGCGTGTCGGCAGCTTCAGTGACCGCCAGGGCACCACAACGGGCTCGGTGCAATACCTCAGGGAATCACGAAAATTCATTGCCACGCTGACCGATCCTCGTGGCAATCGCTTGGTGGTCCACTATGACAAGGACGGCCTGGAGTCGGGTCGCAGCCTCAATGACAAAACCATCCTCCAAAGAAGTTGGGATGGCAATTACACCGACAGGCTGGTGGACGAGCGCGGCAACACCCGCACCACCTATTGGGACTACAACCGGCGTCCGTTGAGGATTCGCTACTCTGATGGCAGCGAGGAAAGCTACACCTACGATCCCGTGCATGGCGAAACCACCAGCCATACCAATGAACTGGGTACCGTCACCGCCTGGCGGCATGACAGCAAGGGGCGTGCGTTACAGCGCATCGAAGCCCAGGGCACTGCGCTGGAGCGCATCACGGCATGGGAGTACGACGAGCTGGGGCAAATCGTCCGGCAGACCCTGGGCACAGGTGCTCAGGCCAGCGTCACCACCTATACCTACGACAGCAACGGTAACCGCCAAACGGCCACGGATGCCGAAGGCGGAACATGGCGCTACACACACACCGTCACCGGGCAAATCGCCAGCATCACCAACCCCCTGGGCCACACCACACGCCATGAATACGACAGCCATGGCAATCGCATCAAGACCATCTATCCCTCGGGTCTGACATCCTCGGCCCGCTTCGATGCACTAGGCAACGAAACCCAGAGCATGGATGGCGAAGGCCATGCCACCGTCGCTACCTATGACAGCCAAAGCCGCCTGGTCACGGCCACCAACGCCTTGGGCCACGCCTACCGCTATGAGTACAACGCCTATGGCGACATCGTTTCGCAGAACACGCCCACAGGTAACCGCCATGAACTGGGCTATGACAGCCTGGGCCGCGTCGCCAGCTACAAGAACCCTGCGGGTGACGGCACCCAGTACGAATACGGCGCCCTGGGCACCCCCCAGGCCAACCTGCTGCAAGCCATCAATTACCCAGGCGGCCTTGCCGAGTTGGGCCAGTATGACCAGCGGGGGCGTCGCACCTCCATCATCCGCAAGGCACGCAACGGCGAAAGCCTGATCCTGCACTACAGCCTTGACAGTGCAGGACAGACAGCCGCCATCACCAGCCCGGGCGGCAAGACAACCATCTATGAGCACGACGCACTGGGCCGTGTGGTCAAGTCCATTGACGCGAACGGCCAGGCCACCCAGATGGCCTACAACCTGCTGCATCAGATCACCCGCGTCACCGATGCCAACGGCAACGTGCATACCCGGCAATACGACCGGTTGGGCCGCCTGACCGAGGAAATGCGCCCGGAAGGTGGCAAAACCACCTATGCATACGATGCCGCGGGCTTTCTGGTCAAGAAAACCAACGCGGCAGGAGATGTCAGCAGCTACACCTACAACAGCGATGGCCTGTTGACTCTGCTCACCCGCACCAGCCCGCAGGCCGGGCAACCGGGCTTGAGCAGCAGCATCACCTACCGCTATGACAAGGCTGGCCGCCTTGCCGGCTACGAACAAAAGGATGGCAGTGCCAGGCTCATCAGCCAAGCTGATTACAACCGTGACGCCCTGGGCCGCATCAGCCAGGAGCAACTGATCTATGGCGACGGCGCCAACCGCGTCACCGCCACCCTGGCCCAGGGCTGGGATGCCGATGGCCGCAAAACCAGCCAGGGCTATCCCGACAGCAGCGCCGCCGCCTTCAGCTACGACAAGGGCCACCTGAAGGAGGCCACTCAACCCGGCAGTACCGACAAGATCACATGGGCCGACTACCAGTGGATGCTGCCCACCAAGGTCCAGTACCCGGGCGCCAGCAGAAGCATTGCCTACGACGGCTTCTACAGAATCCAGGGCATCCAGGTCCAGGCAGCCTCCAGCACCAATCTCCTGACGCTAGGCTACCAATACGACGCCGAAAGCAGCATCACACGCAAGACGCTGCAACTGGGCAGCGATGTCAACGGTAGTGTGGATTACGCCTACGACGCACTGGACCGCCTGACCCAGGCGCGCCCCAGCACCAGCCTGGCTGGCCTGGGCCTGCCCCAGGAGCAATACGGCTACGACGCCGTTCACAACCGCATCAGCAGCCTGCACCAGCCCGGTGAATGGCAATACGCCAGCGGCAACCGCTTGACTCAGCGGGGCCTGGGTACTGACCTCGTGCGCTATGACTACACCGCCACGGGTCATATCCAGAGCGCCACGCGCAATGGCAGCGTCACCACCAACGTCTATGACGCCAACGATCGAAGGGTTGCCGTGGAGCAGGACGGGCAGCTCATCGCGCGCTATCAGTACGACCCGTTCGGGCGGCGTATAAGCAAGACGGTGGGGGCGGGGCAGGGTGGCCAAACCACGTGGTTCGTGTATGGCCCCCAAGGACTACTGGCGGAGTTGGATGCGAACGGGAAAACGGCCAGGACCTATGGCTGGCAGCCCGGCACGGATTGGGGTACGGAGCCGCTGTGGCAGGCCGACCATGCCAGCGGCCAGAACTCCAGCAGCAGGACCTACCACTATCTGCACAACGACCACCTGAGTACACCGCAGGTCGCCAGCGATGCGACAGGGCGCTCAACCTGGCAGGCCTTGAGCGAGAGCTTTGGGCACACGCTGGAGCGTAGCGGGAACCGTACGCGGATGAACCTGCGGTTTGCGGGGCAGTATTTTGACGAAGAGACAGGTACGCATTACAACCAGCAGCGGGACTATGCTCCAGGCTTGGGGCGCTACATTCAGCGTGATCCGATCGGGTTGAGCGGTGGGATCAATGTTTATGGGTATGGCTATGGCAATCCGCTAGCGTATGCTGATCCGAATGGGCTTGTTCCTATTGTTCTGACGCCTTGTGTTACCAGTCCACAGGGAGCCATGGCATGCGCAGCCATAATAGGAGCGACTGCAACTGCTGTTGCCAATGTCTGCTCGAATGCTGTAAGTGCGATAAATGATTGGATGTTTTCTGATGGAAAAGAGACCGATAAGGATAAAGCTGACAATGCTATTAATGGGCTAACGAATGGGCTGAATAACGAAAAAGACTCCAAGGGACGGGATACCCCAGGCCAATATATTAAGCCTGGAGGTAGCGCTAAGGGTGATTTTGATTCGCTGCCGGGAGAAACTAGTTCCAATGGTCAAAAAACATTGCCGGACGGCAGTGTGGCAGGAATTCATCCGTCGACAACTACTGGGTTGGATACATTGCATATCCATCGTCCTAGCGGAAGTAGGAATATAAAGATTAGATATCCGAAGTAAGGTTTTCGAAAATGAAACGTGTTTATGAGCTTGAGGCTTGGTCAGTTCCAGGGAAATTGCTGCCCCCAGAGTACGGGAAAGATATCCTTCAGAAGGAGATTTGGCAGCAAGGTATTCCCAAGGATGTATTCCTCGGAATGAGTGCAATTCCTGATCCAATTGATTGCCAAAATCTAAAATTGGCTATTGAATCTGGCGAAATAACCAATGAGCGGTTTAGAGAATTTTGCAGTGAGTATGCTATGTCTGATGATTTGGAATCAGAAGAGTCAGCGGCAAGATTTCTCGAATATGTGAATGGTCGATGTCTGGCTTGGATACATTTACCAGAAGATGAGGTATCGGCCCTGCTGCCAATAATTGTAAAGATACTTGCGGAGCGTGGGCATATTGTCATTGATCCGGAAAGTGGTGTAGCGATCAGTTAATGATGAATGATATGATTAGTCAATTTCATGATTCAATGGTTGGTAAAAATTTGATCGTGCTTGCGAGTAAAATGCTATTATGGATTGAAGATAGATCATTTCACTGAGATTGTGAAGAAATATAAAAAGGAAAATGGCCGGAAATAACAGTATCAGTCTGATCAGTAGAAATGAGATTGCGGCAATCGATTTGTCCAAGGGAGCGAATTTGGCTGGTGCATCAGCAAGACGCTGGGAGCGGAGCAGGGTGGCCAAATCACGTGGTTCGTGTATGGCGCTCAGGGACTGCTGGCGGAGCTGGATGCGAACGGGAAAACGACCAAGACCGATGGTTGGCAGCCCGGCACGGATTGGGGCACGGAGCCGCTGTGGCAAGCCGATCATGCCAGCGCCCAGAACTCCAGCAGCAGGACCTACCACTACCTGCACAACGACCACCTGAGCTCACCGCAGGTGGCCAGCGATGCGACAGGGCACTCAACGTGGCAGGCCATGAGCGAGAGCTTTGGACACACGCTTTAGCGCAGCGGCAACCGCACGCGGATGAACCTGCGGTTTGCGGGGCAATATTTTGATGAAGAGACGGGGACGCATTACAACTACTATCGGGACTATGCCCCTGGCTTGGGGCGCTACGTTCAGCGTGATCCGATAGGGTTGTGCGGTGGGATCAAGGTATATGGGTATGGCTATAGCAATCCGTTAGCGTATTTTGATCCGAATGGGCTTGTTCCTATTGTTCTGACGCTTTTTGTCACCAGTCCGCAGGCGGCTATGGAATGTGCCGCACTGGCATGGGGTGCTGCAACTGCTGCCGCCAATGCCTGTTCGAATGCTGTAAGTGCGATAAATGATTGGATGTTTTCGGATGGAGGGGGCGATGAAGGAAATAGATTTCCCGACCGTGATCTTCCATGAGACCCAAAACACGGAACACCAATGCCTGATCCGGAGGCTGAGGGTAATCCACATACAAAAAGATGGTTGTCGTGGCAGGTACAACCAAACTCGTGAACTTGATAGCAATGGGAAATCGTTTAGAGACATAGATTTTACCGATCATGGGCACGGTCATCCGAATCCGCATCAGCATGAATATGAACAGAATCCCACGGTTAGAACCCTAAGTTGTGGCAAAAATCATAAACCAGTTTACTGAAAGATTTTGATGGAAAGTACGCTAAATGATTTCCCTTTCACTGGAGAAGCATGTTGCAAAGTTATCTCTAAAGGATCTCATCCTTCTGAAATTTGGACGCTTAAAGACATTGAAACTATGTCAAAAAGTGATGCTGGAAAACTGGCCTTTCTATGGCAAGAAACAAGAGGGAAGTCAATGGAGATTAGTACAAAGGAATTGTGCGATGCTTTGATTTTTGCATCACAAGTTATTTGTTTGGATATAATTTCAACTGAAAAGTCTTCTAAGCAATTGCTTATAGATGATGGTGAGTTAATAGAGTGGCATAATATTTAATGCAATGATGCTAAGGATTCATATAGAGATCTAATGGCAAGCCGACCCTGCCAGCGGCCAGAACTCCAGCAGCAGAACCTACCACTACCTGCACAACGACCACCTGAGCCCCCCTCAGGTGGCCAGCGATGCAACGGGCCGTTCATCCTGGCAGGCGTTGAGCGAGAGCTTTGGGCACACGCTGGAGCGCAGCGGCAACCGCATGCGGATGAACCTGCGGTTCGCGGGGCAGTATTTTGATCAAGAGACGGGGCGCATTACAACCAGCAGCGGGACTATGTCTCAAATGTTGGTAATTTCATTTTTCAACTAGAAAATAAAGGTGGAAGATTGGATTGTGTGATATGGACAGTTGTGACTACGTGGTCTATATCATGTGCATTGACAAGCGCTTTGATTCATAAGTGATTGGTTGCTCAAAAGAGTATTCGTACGGTTACACATTGGGGTCAATAGTTCTTATTGAGGAAGTTCTTGGAGAAACTGGATCATGGCAGGCGGGCCTGAACTTGGCTATCCTATGACCAGTGCTGTCACATCGCAAGTATCTGCAGCTTCTTTAAGTTGGCCTGCTGGTTGGATGTTTGTAAAAGGATTGATATGCAGAGAATTCTCCGATAAAATGAAAAAGAGATTGTTGGAATATGGATTATTTAATATACGTAGTGATTTTTTTCGGGATCGCAATTGATTTGCTATCTTGTTTTTTGAATATAAGGAGGGTGATGTATGGTCGCGGCGCCTCCGGTTTGATAGGTGTTTCTCTAATATTGTGTTACTTTTTGCCACTTATTTCCATTAAAAATCCTATAGTCACGAAATATTATTTTTTGGATTTTTTGATTCTATTTTTCGTACATATATTTCTTGTTATTATTATTCCAAGGATTTATAAAAGCCACAAGGTTCGTTAGATTGATTGTGCATGCTGTAACGTCGAATAATTCCAGTGAGTAAAAAAGATTCTGTGGATCAGCATCCTCTCTGGGACATTTTTCTGACCGATCCACGCGTCATTTTCCTCTGCGCCTCAAAGTGCATTGATATGGTTTTTGACGATATGGACGTCGGCTTGTTTCTGGAGGGGGATTGCATGTTCTCCCCATGCAGGACTTTGGCGGGATGGCGTGGTGAGTTCTGGCGTCGGTTTGTGGGTAATCTTTGTGTTGCTAGGCAGTGGCCTGCGCCTTT
>NZ_JBICKW010000019.1:0-409 GCF_043104645.1 Delftia sp. WSY_12 | reverse complement strand
CAGATCGAGGCCTCTGCGGAGGGGGCGACGGCTGCTGCACCCATGCCGGTGGAAGTCATCTTGCCGCAGATGCGGTTTGAAGGCCTGGATGGACAGCGGTCTACGGTCAGTCTGAGGGACAACTTCTATGTGGTGCTGAGCGTACCCGGCGCGTACTGGTCAGAAAGTCAATATGCGATCAAGCCGATGACGGTACAGGTGGGCCTGGGGGACCAGGACCCGGCTGGTGTGGTCACAGGCATCTACTCTGCTGCCAATGGGGGTAGCCTGATCTCGCAGATGGTGATCGATCGAGGGCAGAGGGGCACGGGCTGGGTCTACGTGGAACGCCCTGTTTCAGCGGGAACCTACAGGGTGCAAGCGCAGGTGCAAGGCCTTGTTGAGAGCAAGTCGAATGTGCAGACCGTGG
>NZ_JBICKW010000018.1:0-43927 GCF_043104645.1 Delftia sp. WSY_12 | reverse complement strand
TTGTACTGATGTGTCACCTATGAGTGTGAGTCGTACCGGCCGCCTTCTTTGATCTGACCTTTCTTGGCGAATCAAGAAAGGGCCGTCGGCTGCCGGGCCGAGACCCGGCCTCGAAAAACAACGGCCCGGCAGGGTCAAAACAAGCCCGCTGTAGTCATGACATGGCAACACGCGCACCGCCAGCCACATCGCGCGTGCGCCGCAACCCAGTCCACTGCAACTCAGCCAACACCACAACCACCAACGCCTGAGCCAACACCCACGCCACCCCCCAGGCAGACAACCCCAACCCACCAAACGCCAACAGCGCAACACAGCCCACAGCCCACCCCAAATTCCCCACAACCACCAGCCCGATCAACCGCCGCGGCACAGGCGAGCGCGCCGCCATCCACGCAGCCAGCAGCGCATAGCCCAGCAAAAACCAGCCTGTGGACTGCAGCAGCGCCAGAGGCAACCCCGTCACATCCGACAGCGGCTGCCCCGCCACCAGTTGCAAGGCGCCCGAGGCGGCGCAGGAAGCAGCATCGGCCCACATCACGCGGGGCAGGAAACGGGGGGAAGCGAACATCGACATGGCGAACTCCTTGAGAGCAACAGGCACACACCGTGCATGCCATGGACTGCATGGTCCGCCGCAGGCTGCACAGGGTCGATAACCTCGCAGGTCATGGCCGCCACGCCGGCCCCGCCGCTACGATGCGGACCATGACCTCCACCGCCCATCCACCGTCCGCGCGCTCGCCCTTCGGCGACCATCTGCGCCACTGGCGCCAGCACCGCCGCCTGAGCCAGCAGGGCCTGGCACTGGAGGCCGAGATCTCCACGCGCCACCTGAGCTATGTGGAAACCGGCCGCGCCCAGCCCAGCCGCGAGATGGTGCTGCGCCTGGTCGAGCGCCTGGGCGTGCCGCTGCGCGAGCGCAACGCGCTGCTGGTGGCCGCAGGCTATGCGCCCATGTACCAGGCCCGGCCGCTGGACCACCCGGATCTGGCCGCCGCGCGCCAGGCCGTGGACCTGGTGCTCAAGGGCCACGAGCCCAATCCGGCCCTGGCCGTGAACCGTCACTGGAACCTGGTGGCCGCCAACGCCATCGTGCCGCTGCTGCTGGCCGGCGTGGCGCCCTGGCTGCTGGAGCCGCCCGTCAATGTGCTGCGCCTGAGCCTGCACCCCGAAGGCCTGGGCCCGCGCCTGGCCAATGCAGCCCATTGGCGCGCGCATCTGCTGCACCGCCTGCAGCAGCAGATTGCCGCCACGTCGGATGCGCAGTTGCAGGCGCTGCACGACGAGATTGCCGCCTACCCGTTCAAGGAAGATGAAGCGGACTCACATGGCGCAGCACCTGCCAGCCACATCGCCGTGCCCTTCGCGCTGGACACCGACCATGGCCGGCTGAACTTCATCAGCACCATCACCATCTTCGGCACGCCGGTGGATGTGACGCTGCAGGAGCTGGCCGTGGAGTCGTTCTTTCCGGCGGATACCGCAACCCAAGTGTTGCTGAGCCAATTGAGATCAGGAACTGCAACGCACCCGTGAAAGAGCCCGCTTTCGCCGCAGGGGCGAGGTGGAGCGAAAGACCATGCCTATGGACAAGAAAATCATCATCATTGCGGGCCCCAACGGTGCGGGTAAAACCACGTTCGCCCGCTCTTTCCTGCCACAGGAGGCTCAGTGCCCCCGCTTCATCAATGCAGACCTGATCGCGGCTGGACTATCCCCCTTCGCACCAGAGACGGCCGCCATCAAGGCAGGACGCTTGATGCTGGACGAAATGGCCGCTTGCGCTGATCGTGGTGACAGCTTTGCTTTCGAGACCACTCTTTCAGGCCTGGGCTACCTGCGGCATATCGACCATTGGCGCTCGCAGGGCTACCGCGTTGATCTGTACTTTCTGGCCTTGCCCAACGCGCAGGCCGCTGTGGATCGCGTTGCGGAGCGTGTGAGCCAGGGCGGGCATGACATCCCAGAGCCAGTCATCCGCCGCCGTTTTGCCGCCGGACGTTCCAATTTCGACCAGCACTACAAAGCCAAAGTCGATACATGGGCTTTGTACGACAATGCGGGAGCCATGCCAGTGCTGCTCGAATGGAGAGAGAACACATGAAGACACCCGACATTTCCACAGCCAAGAACCCCGACCTGCGCGCATCGATGGCTGCGTTGCAGCGCGCCGCTGCGCTGGCCCGCAAGACAGCCATCCAGACGGATACCGGCATCGTCATCGTGCGTGATGGGCAAATCGTGCACGTATCGGCGCAGGAGCTGCGGCAGAGCGCCGAAAGCACGGAAAAGCACCCGGGCTGAATCCACTCAGCCGGCTAGTGCGATGGGCACGGCAAGGCCACAGTCACCAAAAAGCCCGCCAAGGCGGGCTTTGCTCATGGAGCCGGATCAGGCTGGACTCAGGCGCTCACGCCCTTGGCCACGTCCGCGTACTCTTGGAATCGAGACTCCAGCGTGCACTGCCTCAAGGCTTGAGCCTGTCGGCAAGCCGCGTCATCAAATCCATGCGCTCGTGCAGTATGGCGACCACCAAGGCGGGCGCATCTTCGCGCAGCAGACAAAACACATGGTGATGTTCGCAACGAGCCACGCGCAAACCGGGGAAGACTTCGCCGAGGTCCTTGACGCTAGCCTTTCCTGCCACCAGGCCGGCAATCCCCCGCTCCAATGCACCGATGTATTGCCTTACCTGTTCATCGCCCCATTGCCTGCGCGTATGGCGGATGATGTCGCGCAGGTCGGCTTCTGCCGCAGCGGTGAGCCGGTAATGTCTCAACGCCGCCCCTCGCCCAGCTCTTCATCAAGAATCTCTCCAATGCTCTTGCCGGAGACCTTGCCAGCAAGTCCTTCATTGATGCGCTCTCCCAGCACGGCCGCCAGTTCCTGCCACGCCTGACCGGCATCCGCGTCGCCGGGAAACAGTCGCTCAAGCGTGTATTGCTCGATCGTTTTGCCCTGCAAAGCGGCAGACGCCTGGAGGCTTTGGTGCTGCTGCGGGGTCATATCGATGGTCAGGCGGCTCATGGCGAGGCTCCACTGGTTCACTTGGTTTCCACGTTAGCACATGGTCAAAAGCATGCTTGCAGACATGCCAGATGCCCAGACAGACCCATCGCAAAAAGACAAAGCCCGCCGAAGCGGGCTTTGCTCATGGAGCCGGATCAGGCCGGACTCAGGCGCTCACGCCCTTGGCCACGTCCGCGTACTCTTCGATCTGGTCGAAGTTCATGTAGCGGTAGACGCTGGACTTGTCGGCATCGATCACGCCCATTTCCTTGAGGTATTCCTCCTTGGTGGGCAGCTTGCCCAGGCGCGATGCGATGGCGGCCAGCTCGGCCGAGCCCAGGAACACGTTGGTGTTCTTGCCCAGGCGGTTGGGGAAGTTGCGGGTCGAGGTGGAGATCACCGTAGCGCCTTCGCGGACCTGGGCCTGGTTGCCCATGCACAGCGAGCAGCCCGGCATTTCGGTGCGGGCACCGGCCGTGCCGAAGGCGGCGTAGTGGCCTTCCTTGATCAGCTCGTTCTGGTCCATCTTGGTGGGCGGAGCCACCCACAGCTTGACGGGGATGTCGCGCTGGCCGCCCAGCAGCTTGGCTGCTGCGCGGAAGTGGCCGATGTTGGTCATGCACGAACCGATGAAGGCTTCATCGATCTTGGTGCCGGCCACTTCGGACAGGAACTTGGCGTCATCGGGATCGTTGGGGCAGCAGACGATGGGTTCCTTGATGTCGGCCAGGTCGATCTCGAACACGGCAGCGTATTCGGCGTCCTTGTCGGCTTCGAGCAGGTCGGGCTTGGCCAGCCAGGCTTCGACCTTCTCGATGCGGCGCTGCAGCGTCTTGGCGTCGGCGTAGCCGTCGGCGATCATGTTCTTCATCAGAACGATGTTCGAGGTCAGGTACTCCTTGATCGGCTCGGGGTTGAGCTTGATCGTGCAGCCGGCAGCCGAGCGCTCGGCCGAGGCGTCGGACAGCTCGAAAGCTTGCTCGACCTTGAGGTCGGGCAGGCCTTCGATTTCGAGGATGCGGCCCGAGAAGATGTTCTTCTTGCCGGCCTTGGCCACGGTCAGCGCGCCTGCCTTGATGGCGTACAGGGGAATGGCATGCACCAGGTCACGCAGGGTGACGCCAGGCTGCATTTCGCCCTTGAAGCGCACGAGCACGGACTCGGGCATGTCCAGGGGCATCACGCCCGTGGCGGCGCCGAAGGCCACCAGGCCGGAACCTGCGGGGAAGGAGATGCCGATGGGGAAGCGCGTGTGCGAGTCGCCGCCCGTGCCCACGGTGTCGGGCAGCAGCAGGCGGTTGAGCCAGGAGTGGATCACGCCGTCACCGGGACGCAGGGCCACGCCGCCGCGGTTGCTGATGAAGGCAGGCAGCTCACGGTGGGTCTTGACGTCCACGGGCTTGGGGTAGGCAGCCGTGTGGCAGAAGGACTGCATGACCATGTCGGCCGAGAAGCCCAGGCAGGCCAGGTCCTTGAGCTCGTCGCGGGTCATGGGGCCGGTGGTGTCCTGCGAACCCACGGTGGTCATGCGCGGCTCGCAGTAGGTACCGGGGCGCACGCCCTGGCCTTCCGGCAGGCCGACGGCGCGGCCGACCATCTTCTGGGCCAGCGTGAAGCCGGCGTTCGAAGCAGCGGGCGCCTGGGGCAGGCGGAACACGGTGGAGGCAGACAGGCCCAGGAATTCGCGGGCCTTGGCGGTCAGCGAACGGCCGATGATCAGGTTGATGCGGCCGCCGGCGCGCACTTCGTCGAACAGCACGTCGCTCTTGAGCTGGAACTCGGCGACGGTCTCGCCGTTCTTGACCAGCTTGCCGTCATAGGGCAGCACGTCGATGACGTCGCCCATCTCCAGCTTGGAGACGTCCACTTCGATGGGCAGCGAGCCGGAGTCTTCCTGCGTGTTGAAGAAGATGGGGGCGATCTTGCCGCCCAGGGTCACGCCGCCGAAGCGCTTGTTGGGCACGAAGGGGATGTCCTGGCCCGTGGCCCAGACGATGGAGTTGGTGGCCGACTTGCGCGAGGAGCCGGTGCCGACCACGTCGCCCACGTAGGCGACCAGGTGACCCTTCTTCTTGAGGTCGTCGATGAACTGCATCGGGCCGCGCTTGCCGTCTTCCTCGGGCTTGAAGGCCGCGTCGGGACGGGTGTTCTTGAGCATGGCCAGGTAGTGCAGCGGGATGTCCGGACGGCTCCAGGCATCGGGTGCAGGCGACAGGTCGTCGGTGTTGGTCTCGCCGGGCACCTTGAAGACGGTGACGGTGATCTTCTTGTCCACTTCGGGGCGCGAGGTGAACCACTCGGCGTCGGCCCAGCTCTGCATGACTTCCTGGGCCTTGGCGTTGCCGGCCTTGGCCTTGGTGGCCACGTCGTTGAAGAAGTCGAACATCAGCAGCGTCTTCTTCAGCGCGTCGGCAGCGACGCCGGCGACTTCGGCATCGTCCAGCAGCTCGATCAGGGGGTGCACGTTGTAGCCGCCCACCATGGTGCCCAGCAGCTCGGTGGCCTTGGCCTTGGAGATGAGAGCCACCTGGATGTCACCGTGGGCCACGGCTGCCAGGAAGCTGGCCTTGACCTTGGCGGCATCGTCCACGCCCGGAGGAACGCGGTGCGTGAGCAGGTCGAGCAGGAAGGCGTCCTCGCCAGCGGGCGGGTTCTTGATCAGCTCGATCAGTTCGGCAACCTGCTTGGCATCCAGCGGCAGCGGGGGGATACCGAGCGCGGCGCGTTCGGCCACGTGGTCACGGTAGGCTTTCAACATGATTCTCTCTCCATGGTTTTCTAAAGTGGGGCTGCTTGCGGGACGCTCAGGTCCGGGCCTGGATTACTGGCCGGCGGGCTTGGGTGCTTCCAGCAGGCTGGGAGGCGGGTTCTTCTTGATGGCCTCGGCCACCTGAAGCTGGTCAGGGCTCATGCATTCGTCGGCCAGGCGCTGGCCGACCTTCTGGTTCATGAGCATGGACTTGTTGGCGATCTGCAGCCAGACGGCGCCGGCATGCTTGTCTTCCAGGCGCACGGTGCCGGTCGAGGTCTTGACGGGCGCCATGTGGTACTTGAAGCCCTTGCCGTCGATGTTGAAGTAGCCGGGGTTGGACTGGTCGGCCGTCACATTGACGAAGGCGCCCAGCTCGCAGGGAATGCGGCCGGTGTGCACGCGCTCCGAGATGGCCAGGTCTTCGGCGGACAGCGGCTGCTGGGCAGCAGCTGCCACGGCCGCCGCACCGCCGACTGCGGCAGCGCCGGCAGCGGCCTTGGCCGCAGTGGCCTTCTTGGCGGGAGCCTTCTTGACCGCAGGCTTGGCGGCGGCCTTGGCCGGAGCCTTCTTGGCAGGTTCGGCGGCGCTGGCGCCCAGGCCCATGGCCAGCAAGGGGGCTGCGATCAGGATGGAGGCGATAGCTGTCTTCATACGTTGGGCTCCTGCAAATTCCCGGTGTGGGCTAAGCAAGTGATTCTGATGCAAACCAGGGCTGCACCTGCGGGGGCAGCGCCTGGCCGGTCTGGTGGGCACGTGTGAGCAACTGCCAGAAATAGCGGTAGCTCGCCCGGTCATGTAATACACCATCCACGCTGACGGGCGCCCAGTCGGCGGCCTCGGCGGCGGTAAGTATTTGTGCGGCCTGCGCCACTTCGTCGGCCTGGGGCGCGAACGCGGCGAGGATGGGACGGATCTGGTCCGGGTGGATGCTCCACATGCGGGTATAGCCGAGCCGCCGTGACGCCTGTGTGGCAGCGGCCTGCAGCGCCTGTGGATTCCTGAACTCGGTGACCACGCAGTGCGAAGGCACCTTGCCGTGCGCGTGGCAGGCAGCTGCGATCTCCAGCTTGGCACGCACGACCAGCGGATGGTCGAACTGGCCGGCCGAGCCCATGGCCGAGGCGGGAATCGCGCCGCCATGGGCCGAGACGAAGTCCATCAGGCCGAAGGAAATGCTCTGCACGCGCGGGTGTGCGGCGATGTCGAAGGCACGGTGCACCGCGGCGGGCGATTCGATGAGCACATGCAGCGGCAGTTCGCGGCAGCCCAGTCGGCCCAGATGCCGCTCAGCCAGCAGCACGTCGTCCACGCTTTCCACCTTGGGCAGCATGAGGTGGCACAGGCGGTCGCCGGCCTCGCCGACGATGATGTCCAGGTCCTGCGCGAAGCTGGCGTGGTCCACGGCATGCACGCGCGCAGCCACGCGGGCGCCGGGCGCGGCATCACGCGCCAGCGAGGCCACCAGGCGCGCATGGGCTGCCTCCTGGCCCACGGGGGCGCCGTCCTCGCAGTCCAGCGTGACGTCGAACACGCAGGTGCCGAACTCGGCCATCATCTCGGCCTGCAACTGCAGGCTCTTGCGCATGCGCACTTCCACGCCGCTGTAGTGGTCACAGACGGGCAGGTGCAGGGCACCGCCCTGCGCATCGAGCAGCACCTGGGCCGGGTGTGCGCGAGAGGGTGTGGACGTGGCGGCGGTCATGGCTTGCGCTGGGCGACGATGAACAGGCGGGGGAAGGCCAGCAGGCGCCGGCCGTCGGCGCGCACGCCGTAGGCGGCGTCCACGCGGTTTTCGTATTCGGTGAGGAAGTCGGCCTGCAGGGCTTCGGGCAGGCCCTCGACGAAGGGCTTGAGGCCGGTGCCGCGCAGCCACTGGACGATGGCGCCGGCCGAGTCCATCGGATGCTGGTAGACGGTGTGCCAGACATCGACGGCGCCGGCCTCGACGCCGGCCTGCTCCTGCGGTCCGGCCAGCAGGTCGTAGTAGCTGCGGATGGGCAGGATGTCGGCCCGCACCTTGGCGGCATCGCCGATGTAGGCGGCAAACTTGGGCAGGCTGGCAATCTCGCGCATCACGCGGTGCGTGGCTTCCTGCCGGTTGTCGGGCATCTGTATCGCCAGCACGCCCCCTGGCGCCAGTTGGGCGAACAGGCGGGGTATCAGCGTTTCATGCTCCCCCACCCACTGGAGGGAGGCATTGGCATAAATCAGGTCGGGAGCGCTCTCGCCGGGGGCGGGCGTCCAGGAAGCAATGTCGGCCAGCGCGAAGCGGGCCTCAGGCAGATGCTGGCGCGCGGTGGCCAGCATCGCCTGGGAGTTGTCTATGCCGGTGATCGTGGCACCGGCATAGCGCTGTGCAAGCAGCTCGGTGGAATTGCCCGGCCCGCATCCCAGGTCCACCACATGGCGGGCCTGGGCCAAGGGCACACGCGCCAGCAGCTCGGCTGCGGGGCGCGTACGCTCATTGGCGAAACGCAGGTAAAGCGCGGGATTCCAGTCGAGCATGGCTTGCCGGCGGCTTACAGCAGGTGCTTGACGCCGTCCTGTTCGCCTTGCAGCTCGGCCAGGGTCTTGTCGATGCACTCTTGCGAGAAGGCGTCGATTTCCAGGCCTTCGACGATCTTGTACTCGCCGTTCTCGGTGGTGACCGGGAAGCCGAAGACGATGCCGGCGGGGATGCCGTATTCGCCGTTGGAGGGCACGCCCATGGTGACCCATTCGCCACCCGAGCCCAGGGCCCAGTCGCGCATGTGGTCGATGGCAGCGTTGGCAGCCGAGGCAGCCGAGGACAGGCCGCGCGCTGCAATGATGGCGGCGCCACGCTTGCCGACGGTGGGCAGGAACACGTCCTTGTTCCAGGCCTGGTCGTTGATCTTGGCCTTGACGCTTTCACCGTTGACGGTGGCGAAGCGGTAGTCGGCGTACATCGTGGGCGAGTGGTTGCCCCAGACGGTCAGCTTGCGGATGTCGCCGACCTTGAAACCGGCCTTGGCAGCCAGCTGCGATGCAGCGCGGTTGTGGTCCAGGCGCAGCATGGCGGTGAAGTTCTTGGCCGGCAGGTCCGGAGCCGACTTCATGGCGATGTAGGCGTTGGTGTTGGCGGGGTTGCCGACGACCAGCACCTTCACGTTGCGCGAGGCCACGGCGTTCAGCGCCTTGCCCTGGGCCGTGAAGATCTGTGCGTTGGCAGCCAGCAGGTCGGCACGTTCCATGCCGGGGCCGCGGGGACGCGCGCCGACCAGCAGGGCGTAGTCGGTGTCCTTGAAGGCTTGCAGGGGGTCGGAGTGGGCTTCGATGCCGGCCAGCAGGGGGAAGGCGCAGTCTTCGAGTTCCATGATCACGCCCTTGAGCGCGTTCTGGGCCTTCTCGTCGGGAATCTCCAGCAGTTGCAGAATGACGGGCTGGTCCTTACCCAGCATTTCGCCGGAGGCGATGCGAAACAGCAGGGCGTAACCAATTTGACCGGCGGCACCGGTGACGGCGACACGAACGGGCTTCTTGCTCATGATGAAACTCCAGGGATGGGGAAAAAATCAGGTGTTATCGGCGCCAGGTCGCACCAGCGTCAGAAACCAGCAGCCCGTGCTCCGCAAACAACGCGAAAGTGTACTCCCGATTTCGGAGCCCGGTCAATTTGTCTTATGTCTTATATAAGATATGATCGACGTCTGTTTCCAAGTCTTTCATCTGCGTCGCCGGGAGCCTCCCCACCCCGAACTTTCCCATGCCAGCCCTGCCTCCCCTCGCCTCTGAAACCGCCGCTGCCACCATCGGCGCGGGCGCATCGACCCCGGCCTTCAGCCCGCTGTACCAGCAGATCAAGGGACTGATACTGCAAAGCCTTGAAGCAGGCGAATGGCGGCCCGGCGAGCTGATCCCCAGCGAGATGGAGCTGGCGGCGCGCTTTCGCGTGAGCCAGGGCACGGTGCGCAAGGCCATCGACGAGCTGGCCGCGGAGAACCTGGTGATGCGCCGCCAGGGCAAGGGCACCTTCGTGGCCACCCACGCGGCCCAGCATGTGCAGTACCGCTTCCTCAAGCTGCAGCCCGACGCCGGCGACCAGCAGGGCGAGGGCCGTGCCGAGCGCCGCATCATCGACTGCCGGCGCCTGCGCGCATCGGCCGACGTGGCGCGCGGCCTGGCGCTGCGCAGCGGCGATGCCGTGATGCATGTGCGCCGCGTGCTGTCGTTCTCCGCAATCCCGACCATTTTGGAAGACATCTGGCTGCCGGGCCACGCCTTCAAGGGCCTGACCGCCGAGCAGATGTCCGCCTACCAGGGCCCCACCTACGCCATGTTCGAGCTGGACTACGGCGTGCGCATGGTGCGCGCCGACGAAAAGATCCGCGCCGTCCTGCCAGAGGCAGAACAGGCCCTGCTGCTGGATGTCCCCAGCACCACGCCCCTGCTGAGCGTGGAGCGCACCGCTTACACATACAACGATGTTCCCATGGAGTTACGCCGTGGCCTGTACCGCACCGACACCCATCACTACCGCAACGCGCTGAGCTGAACGATCCGTTCCCCAGAGAAGCGGGCGAAAATACGCAATTCCCAGCAAAGCTGTTTTTATTGCATTGCAATAGAATTTTGCATCGCCGCCCCTGAGCGATTACGAAGCAGTTACATCCACGAAAGTACCCTGCCATGACTGAGCAAGCCAAAAAGCGGCCAGAGTTCCGCAACATCAACTTCTTCAAGGACCTCCCCACCTACCGGTTGCCGCCGGCCGGCATCGTGTCCATCCTGCACCGCATCAGCGGCCTGCTGATGTTCATCCTGCTGCCTTTCATCCTGTGGATGATGGACATGTCGCTGACTTCGGAGATCTCCTTCGACGGCTTCACCTCGGTTTTCGCGGGTCCCTTCGGATGGTTCCTCAAGCTCGTGTGCCTGGCATTGATCTGGGCCTACCTGCACCACTTCTGCGCCGGCCTGCGCCACCTGTTCATGGACGTGAACCACCATGCGGTCAACAAGCAGTTCGGCAAGACCTCCGCCCTGGTGGTGCTGGTGCTGAGCGTGGGCCTGACCCTGATCCTGGGCGCCAAGCTGTTCGGCCTGTACTGATAGACGATCTCCCCTCACGATAAGGAAAAAGAACCATGTCCGTGAATTACGGCTCCAAGCGCACCGTGGTCGGTGCGCACTACGGCATCCGCGACTGGATGGTGCAGCGCGTCACCGGCGTGCTGATGGCACTGTTCACCATCGTGCTGCTGGCCAAGCTGATCTTCAGCACCGGCTCCGTCGGCTATGACCTGTGGGCCGGCATCTTTGCCCCGCAGTGGATGAAGTTCCTGACCTTCGCCGTGATCGTCTCGCTGGCCTGGCACGTCTGGGTCGGCGTGCGCGACATCTGGATGGACTACGTCAAGCCCGTGGGCCTGCGCCTGGTGCTGAACGTTTTCACCCTGGTCTGGCTGGTCGGCTGCGCCGGCTGGGGCATCCAGATCCTGTGGCGTATCTGATAGAGACGCGGTCTCCACGATTGAAGGTTAAGAATGAGCTACTCCAAAGCAAACATCACCAAGCGCAAGTTTGACGTCGTCATCGTCGGCGCTGGCGGCTCCGGCCTGCGTGCCGCGCTGGAACTGTCGCGCGCCGGCCTGTCCGTGGCCTCGCTGTCCAAGGTCTTCCCCACGCGCTCGCACACCGTGGCCGCGCAAGGCGGCGTGTCCGCTTCGCTGGGCAACATGAGCGAGGACAACTGGCACTACCACTTCTACGACACCATCAAGGGCTCCGACTGGCTCGGCGACCAGGATGCGATCGAGTTCATGTGCCGCGAAGCGCCCAACGTCGTGATCGAGCTGGAACACTTCGGCATGCCGTTCGACCGCAACCCCGACGGCACCATCTACCAGCGCCCCTTCGGCGGCCACACGGCCAACTACGGTGAAAAGCCCGTGCAGCGCGCCTGCGCCGCGGCCGACCGTACTGGCCACGCCATGCTGCACACGCTGTACCAGCAGAACGTCAAGTCCAAGACCAACTTCTTCGTGGAGTGGATGGCGCTGGACCTGATCCGCAACACCCAGGGCGACGTGGTCGGCGTGACCGCCATCGAACTGGAAACCGGCGACCTGTACGAGCTGCACGCCAAGGCCGTGCTGCTGGCCACGGGTGGCGCTGGCCGCATCTTCCAGGCATCGACCAATGCCTTCATCAACACCGGCGACGGCCTGGGCATGGCTGCACGCGCAGGCATCCCGCTGCAGGACATGGAGTTCTGGCAGTTCCACCCCACCGGCGTGGCCGGCGCGGGCGTGCTGCTGACCGAAGGCTGCCGTGGCGAAGGCGCCATCCTGCTCAACAGCGAAGGCGAACGCTTCATGGAGCGCTACGCTCCCACGCTGAAGGATCTGGCACCGCGTGACTTCGTGTCCCGCTCCATGGACCAGGAAATCAAGGAAGGCCGTGGCTGTGGTCCCAACAAGGATTACATCCTGATGAAGCTGGACCACCTGGGCGCCGACACCATCCGCAAGCGCCTGCCTTCGGTGGAAGAGATCGGCCACAACTTCGCCAACGTGGACATCACCAAGGAACCGATTCCCGTGGTGCCCACCATCCACTACCAGATGGGCGGCATTCCCACCAACATCAACGGCCAGGTCGTGGTGTGGGACGGCCAGCAGAACAACGTGGTCAATGGCCTGTACGCCGTGGGCGAATGCTCGTGCGTGTCGGTGCACGGCGCCAACCGCCTGGGCACGAACTCGCTGCTGGACCTGCTGGTCTTCGGCAAGTCGGCCGGCAAGCACATCGTGCAGTTCGTCAACGGCTTCGGCGACCACAAGCCCGTGCCGGCCGATGGCTCCGAGCGCACGCTCACGCGCCTGAACCAGCTCGACGACTCCAAGGAAGGCACCTACGCCCAGGACCTGGCTGGCGACATCCGCGCCACCATGCAGCAGCATGCCGGCGTGTTCCGCACGCAAAAGAGCATGGACGAAGGCGAAGTCAAGATCAACGCCATCCGCGAACGCGTGGGCTCCGTGACCCTCAAGGACAAGTCCAAGGTCTGGAACACCGCCCGCATGGAAGCGCTGGAAGTGGACAACCTGATCGAAGTGGCCCAGGCCACCATGATCTCGGCCGCTGCCCGCCACGAATGCCGCGGCGCCCACACCGTGTACGACTACGAGCATCCTGCCGACCACGCCGAGTTCCCGCTGGGCCGCAATGACAAGGAATGGCTCAAGCACACCCTGTGGTACAGCGCCACCAACAGCCTGGACTACAAGCCCGTGAACCTGAAGCCCCTCACGGTGGACAGCGTGCCGCCCAAGGTCCGCACGTTCTAATCCAGCAGCCCACGAGAGAACAGACAAATGAAGCGCACTTTCAAGATCTACCGCTACGACCCGGACAAGGATGCCAAGCCCTACATGCAGACCGTCGAGGTCGAGCTGGACGGCCACGAGCGCATGCTGCTGGACGCCCTGGTCAAGCTCAAGGAGATGGACCCCTCCATCTCGTTCCGCCGCTCCTGCCGCGAAGGCGTGTGCGGCTCGGACGCGATGAACATCAATGGCAAGAACGGCCTGGCCTGCCTGACGAACATGAAGACCCTGCAGGGCGACATCGTTCTCAAGCCCCTGCCCGGCCTGCCCGTGATCCGCGACCTGATCGTGGACATGACGCAGTTCTTCAAGCAGTACCACTCGATCAAGCCGTACCTGCAGAACGACAGCTTCGCGTCTCCCACCAAGGAGCGCCTGCAGTCGCCTGAAGAGCGCGAAGAGCTCAACGGCCTGTACGAGTGCATTCTGTGCGCCAGCTGCTCCACCAGCTGCCCCAGCTTCTGGTGGAACCCCGACAAGTTCGTGGGCCCGGCCGGCCTGCTGCAGGCCTACCGCTTCATCGCGGACAGCCGCGACGAGGCCACGGGTGACCGCCTTGACAACCTGGAAGATCCGTACCGCCTCTTCCGTTGCCACACCATCATGAACTGCGTGGACGTGTGCCCCAAGCACCTGAACCCCACGCAGGCCATTGGCAAGATCAAGGAACTGATGGTCCGCCGGGCCATCTGATGACCATGACGAATACTCTGCTCGACGAACGCGAGCGAGACCTGCTGCGCTGGCGCTGCCGGCGCGGCCTGGTCGAGAACGACCTGTTCATCGCGCAGTTCTTCGCCACCTACGGAGACCAGCTCACGCGGAGACACGCGAGCGGTCTGTCTGCCTTGATGGACCTGGCAGACAACGACCTGATGGACCTCTTCTTGCGCCGCAAGGAGCCTGAAGGTGAACTCGATACCCAAGAAATCAGGGAAGTTCTGGAACTGGTGCGCAAGCGCAAGCCCGGTTCTCTCCCGCTAGTAGGCTAGGCAATCTAGAGAAGGAAGTTTGGAAATGAAACTCGCAGACAACAAAGCAACGCTGTCTTTCAGCAACGGCGCCCCCAGCGTCGAGCTGCCCGTCTACCAGGGCAACGTCGGTCCCGACGTGGTGGACATCCGCAAGCTGTACGCGCAGACCGGCATGTTCACCTATGACCCGGGCTTCCTCTCTACCGCCTCGTGCCAGTCCGCCATCACCTACATCGATGGCGACAAGGGCGAGCTGCTGTACCGCGGCTACCCCATCGAGCAGCTGGCCAAGAACTGCGACTACCTCGAGACCTGCTACCTGCTGCTGTACGGCGAGCTGCCCAACGAGTCGCAGAAGGCCGACTTCGTCGAGCGCGTGACCAAGCACACCATGGTCAACGAGCAGATGCAGTTCTTCCTGCGTGGTTTCCGCCGTGACGCCCACCCCATGGCCGTCCTGACGGGTCTGGTCGGCGGCATGTCGGCCTTCTACCACGACAACATGGACATCAACAACGCCGAGCACCGCGACATCGCCGCGATCCGCCTGATCGCCAAGATGCCCACGCTGGTCTCCATGGCCTACAAGTACGGCATCGGTGCGCCGTACATGTACCCCAAGAACGACCTGAGCTACGCCGGCAACTTCATGCGCATGATGTTCGGCAACCCCTGCGAGGAGTTCAAGGTGAACCCCGTGGTCGAGCGCGCGCTGGACCGCATCTTCATCCTGCACGCAGACCACGAGCAAAACGCCTCCACCTCCACCGTGCGCCTGTGCGGCTCGTCGGGCACCAACCCCTTCGCCGCCATCTCGGCCGGCGTGGCCTGCCTGTGGGGCCCTGCCCACGGCGGCGCCAACGAAGCCTGCCTGAACATGCTGGAATACCTGCAGGCCAACGGCGGCGTTGCCAAGGTCGGCGAGTTCATGGAACAGGTCAAGGACAAGAACAGCGGCGTCAAGCTGATGGGCTTCGGCCACCGCGTCTACAAGAACTACGACCCCCGCGCCAAGCTCATGCAGGAAACCTGCAATGAAGTGCTGGCCGAACTGGGCCTGGAAAAGGACCCCCTGTTCGCCCTGGCCAAGGAAGTCGAGAAGATCGCCCTGGAAGACGACTACTTCGTGCAGCGCAAGCTCTACCCGAACGTGGACTTCTACTCCGGCATCGTGCAGCGCGCCATCGGCGTGCCCGTGAACCTGTTCACCGGCATCTTCGCCCTGGCCCGCACCGTGGGCTGGATCGCCCAGCTCAACGAGCAGATGGCCGACCCCGAGTACAAGATCGGCCGTCCCCGCCAGCTGTTCACGGGCTCCGTGTCCCGCGACGTCAAGCCGATCGGCCAGCGCTGATCGCAGGTCCGGGCCTCAGCGGCCCGGCACCCAAAAGCCCCATGCCTTTGCATGGGGCTTTTTTCATGGGCGAGTCCACCGTTCCAGAAGGCCACGCCACTCCTAGGAACACCATTCTGGCTATCGTGGCATGGATCTCGATTGATCACATCTACCCTAAGGTGACCGTTGACCCTCCCTGAAACGGGATGGAGGCGCAGCGCAATGCCCGCTGCCGTTCAACGCAACCCCGGGACTCACATGCTTGTCGAAATCACCAAGGACGGAATGCTCATCCATGCGCGCGTCAAGAATGCGCGCAGCCCCGCCATCGAGAGAGGAAAGCGGACCGCCGCCATCACTGGCATCGTCGTGCACCAGACCGATGCCAACACGGCCCAGTCTTCGCTCAACAGCTACAGGAACCCGAAGGCCAATGGGGCGCACTTCCTGATCGACAAGGACGGCACCATCTACCAGACTGCTGCCATCTATCAGCTTGCCAACCATGTGGGGCCGCTGAAGGCAAGATGCCTGCTTGTGGGGAAATGCAGGGCCAAGGACTATGAAGGACTGAAGGCAAAAGGGGTACACCGCATCGAGATGATGAAGGCTCCTGGTGAACGCTATCCGAGCAATATGGAGGCCATCGGTATCGAGATGGTGGGCCGGGCGGAGTTGCCGAAGGGGTTCAAACCTTCCTCCAACGAAGCGGATTTGCCCCCCGAGAGATTGCGAGGAGAGCGCGGCCTCTATCCCGCCCCGACCCAAGCTCAGAACCGGTCACTGACATGGCTTGTTGAAGCACTGCAGGACTCCATGCAACTGTCGCCCGGTGAAGTCTTCAAACATCCCGAGGTAAGTTGGAAAAATCTGACCGAAGCAGAAGGTGCAAACTGGAACCTTCCTACGAACACACCATGAAGTACCACCAATTTTTTTGGGCAATAACTTCAGCGATGGTCATGGCCTCGCCGATTCATGCTGCTGACGCCCGGTATTCTGCAAAGAACATCCAGAAAATCAATATCTTCGCCCCCTCATCAAGCAACCCCGCTTGGGAGGATAAAAAATGGCTCGATTGCGACGATGTGATCCTGACCGAGGAGGATGTGCGATATGCATTGCAGCATATACGCCGAATTTCGGAAAAAGCCTATTTCAGCGAAGAAAACATGGATAGATCCGGATGCTCCGGAGGTGCGTCCGTCACGTTCAAGAGCGGAAAGATCATCGTCATGGATATCGAGCCAACAGGGCGAATCAGAATCTTCGAGGCGAACAGGAAGCTTGAACCCCTTGGAGTGCCCTCACGCTACTACGACTGCGCTCCTTGCAACAAACGCAAGATGCACCTGCTGCAAGACGCCTTGGACCGCGCCACGGAAAGGCGGCTCAAGGAGCTGAAGAGGCTGGGCCGGCTCCCGCCTTGAGTCACGGTCTGGTCTTCTCTTGCGCGCCGGTTTTGGCAATGGCTCTGACGCTTTACTCAACGCTTCGTGCGGCCGATGCCAGATAGCCGCTCAGGCACGCTCCACCGGCCCGGCTGCAACGGCTGGCGGCCTGGAGAACGACCTGCTGGCTGGCCGCGCCGCCTGGCCTGAGCGCCGGGGCCAAGCCCCCTGCTTCACGCAGCGGCGCGGTTTCGCCGACAATGCCCCCCCGGCCCTCGTGGCCGGGCCTTTCTTGCGCCGGGGTTCCGGCCCCAGCCACTCCCTGCACACCATGAACTTTGCCTCCCTCGGCCTGAGCCCGGCGCTGGTCTCCAGCCTCCAAGACCTGGGCCTGGTCGATCCCACGCCCATACAGACCCAGTCCATCGCCCCCGTGCTTGCGGGCCGCGACCTCTGGGCCTGTGCGCCCACGGGCTCGGGCAAGACGGCCGCCTACCTGCTGCCGCTGCTGCAGCGCTGGATGGATGGCGGCAAGGCCCAGGGTGCCCAGGGCGGCTTTGTGCGAACCCTGACCACGCTGATCGTGGTGCCCACGCGCGAGCTGGCCCAGCAGGTGGGCGAGACGCTGTCCGACCTGGGCCGCGCGCTCAAGCAGCCGCCGCGCATCGGCGTGGTCTATGGCGGCGTGTCCATCAACCCGCAGATGATGATGCTGCGCGGCAGTGCCGATTTCCTGGTGGCCACGCCGGGCCGCCTGCTGGACCTGGTGGAGCACAACGCCGTGCGCCTGTCCGCCGTGCGCCACCTGGTGCTGGACGAGGCCGACCGCCTGCTGGACCTGGGCTTTCAGGAAGAGCTGCAACGCGTGCTGGCCCTGCTGCCGAAGCAACGCCAGACCCTGCTGTTCTCAGCCACCTACCCCGACGCCGTGCAATCGCTGGCCACGGGCCTGCTGCACGATCCCGTTCAGGCCCGCGTCGATGCCGCCGAAGGCCAGGATGCCGCCAGCCCGCAAAGCATCACCCAGCGCGCCATTGCCGTGGACCGCGCGCGCCGCACGCAATTGCTGCGCCAGCTGGTGCAGGGCGACACCGCTGCGGGCACCGACCCTGTCACGCTCGAACGTGCCCTGGTCTTCGTGGCCACGCGGCACACGGCCGAACTGGTGGCTGAAAAGCTCTACAAGGCCGGCATCTTCGCCACGGCCTTCCATGGCGACCTGAGCCAGGGCGCACGCAAGGAAGCGCTGGCCGACTTCAAGGCCAAGCGCTGGCAAGTGATGATCACCACCGACCTGGCGGCGCGCGGCATCGACATCACCCAGCTGCCCCTGGTCGTCAACTACGACCTGCCGCGCTCGGCCACCGACTATGTGCACCGCATCGGCCGCACGGGCCGCGCGGGCGAGGACGGCACGGCCATCAGCTTCGTGACGCCGGCCGACCAGGCGCACTGGGCGCTGATCTGCAAGCGCAACCAGCTGGACCTTGAACTGGAGCAGCTGCCGGGCTTCGAGCCCACCGAGCCCGTGCCGCCGCCTCCGGTGGCCCAGGACGGCAACGGCGGCATCAAGGGCCGCCGCCCCAGCAAGAAGGACAAGCTGCGCGCCGCGGCCGCCGAAGCAGCCGAGACCGCAAAAAAGAACTGAGCGTTTCCGGTTCAGCCCGCGCCGCCTCGCCCGCCAAAGCGATCCCGGTACGCCACCGGGGTAATGCCCAGGTGGCGCACGAACAGGTGGCGCAGCGCCTGCTCCGAGCCCAGGCCCACGCGCGCGGCCACGGTCTTGAGCGGCAGATGGGCCTGGCTTTCCAGCAGTTGCTTGGCCGCCTCCAGCCGCGCGCTCTCCACAAAGGCCGTGGGGCTTTGCCCGGTTTCCTGCTGGAACACGCGGCGCAGGTGCCGCTCGCTCATATGGGCCTGCTCGGCCATCTGCGCAAGGGTCAGGGGATCGGCCAGATGGGTCATCACCCACTGCTGCACGGCCTGCACGCCGCCGTGCTGCGCGGCCTGGGCCGCCAGCGGCACGCTGAACTGCGACTGCCCGCCGGGGCGCTTGAGGTACATGACCAGGTCGCGCGCCACCTCCAGCGCCAGCGCGTGGCCGAAATCCTCTTCCACCACGGCCAGGGCCAGGTCAATGCCGGCCGTCACGCCGGCCGAGGTCCACAGCTGGCGGCTGCCTGCGCCATCGCGGATCTCCTCGCGCAGGTAGATGGCATCGGCATCGACCTGCACGCGCGGATGGCGCTGGGCCAGTTGCGCCGTCACGCTCCAGTGCGTGGCCGCGCGCCGGCCGTCCAGCAAGCCCGCCTCGGCCAGGAAGAAGCTGCCCGAGCACAGCGCAATCAGCCGCTGCACGCGCGGCGCCACGCGGCCCAGCCAGGCGACCAGCTCGGCCGAGCCGCCCAGCACCTGCTCGATATGGCGCGAGCCCACGACGACCACGGTGCAGCCCATGCCTGCAGCCTCCAGCCCGGCCAGCGTATGCGTGGCCTCCAGCGACATCAGCGTGTCCGAGCGCACGGGCCCTTGCCGCTGCGAGACCACGCGCACCTCGTAGCCGTCGCTCTGGCCCCGCGCGCGCAGGTGCACGTTGGCATAGTCGAACACCGACATGGGCCCTATGGCCTCCAGCGCCTTGAAGCCGGGGTAGACGACAAGATCGATGCGGTGGGCGCTGGCGTGGCGGTGGTCCATGGGAAACGGCGGGCTCGGAGGCGGTCAGGGTGGAAAGAATGGGGCGGACTATACGAAAAGACGCAAGCACCCACGGCCAGCAGGCCCGGCCGAAGCCGGCCACACCCCTCAGATTCGGACATATCACCTGGGGCTGCGGCCATGATGCGGCCGGGCCGCCCGGCCATGGCCTACATTCAAGGCTTCGCGGAGCGCGCGCACTGCCGTTCCTGAGCCACCCCGACAGAAAGACACGCCCATGAAATCCAAAGCCGCCGTCGCCTTCAAGGCTGGAGAACCCCTGCAGATCGTCGAGATCGACGTGGCCCCCCCGAAAAAGGGCGAGGTCCTGATCAAGATCACCCACACCGGCGTCTGCCACACCGACGCGTTCACGCTGTCGGGCGACGACCCTGAAGGCATCTTCCCCGCCGTGCTCGGCCATGAAGGCGCGGGCATCGTCGTCGAGGTCGGCGAAGGCGTGACCAGCGTCAAGCCCGGCGACCACGTGATCCCGCTGTACACGGCCGAATGCGGCGAATGCCTGTTCTGCAAGAGCGGCAAGACCAACCTGTGCGTTTCCGTGCGCGCCACCCAGGGCAAGGGCGTGATGCCCGACGGCACCACGCGCTTTTCGTACAACGGCGAGCCCATCTACCACTACATGGGCTGCTCCACCTTCAGCGAATACACCGTGGTCGCCGAAGTCTCGCTGGCCAAGATCCACCCCGATGCCAACCCCGAGCAGGTCTGCCTGCTGGGTTGCGGCGTGACCACGGGCCTGGGTGCCGTCAAGAACACCGCCAAGGTCCAGGAAGGCGACACCGTGGCCGTGTTCGGCCTGGGCGGCATCGGCCTGGCCGTGATCCAGGGCGCCAAGCTGGCCAAGGCCGGCCGCATCATCGCAGTGGACACCAACCCCTCCAAGTTCGACCTGGCCCGCACCTTCGGCGCCACCGACTGCGTGAATCCCAAGGATTTCGACAAGCCCATCCAGCAGGTCATCGTCGAGATGACGGGCTGGGGCGTGGACCACAGCTTCGAGTGCATCGGCAACGTCAACGTGATGCGTGCCGCCCTGGAATGCGCCCACCGCGGCTGGGGCCAGTCGGTCATCATCGGCGTGGCCGGCGCGGGCCAGGAAATCTCCACACGCCCCTTCCAGCTGGTGACGGGCCGCAAGTGGCTGGGCACGGCCTTCGGCGGCGTCAAGGGCCGCAGCGAGCTGCCCGGCATGGTCGAGCAGGCCATGAGCGGCGAGATCCAGCTGGCCCCCTTCGTCACGCACACCATGGGCCTGCCGGAGATCAACGAGGCTTTTGACCTGATGCACGAAGGCAAGTCCATCCGCTCCGTCGTCGTGTACTGAAGCTCCCCCTGAGGCGCTGCGCGCCTGGGCAGCGCCAGTTTCATGGGCCGTTGACCGTGTATAGCGTATCAACCCCCAGCTTTGAATGCTGCACGCACCGCTTGCCAAGGTGCCCGTAGCATTTTTCTTTTTGAGGAACACCATGTCCGCAATGCCGCCCCTGGAACTCAAGAACGCCCATGCCTGCTTCGGCGGCGCACAGCGTTTCTACGAGCATTTCTCCGCCGAGATCGGCCTGAACATGAAGTTCTCCGTCTTCCTGCCGCCCAAGGCCGTGGCCGGCGAGAAGGTGCCCGCCGTGCTCTACCTGGCCGGGCTGACCTGCACCGAAGAGACCTTCATGACCAAGGCCGGCGCCCAGCGCCTGGCCGCCGAGCTGGGCATCGCCCTGATCGCGCCCGACACCAGCCCGCGCGGCGCAGGCCTGCCCGGCGAGGCCGATGCCTGGGACTTCGGCGTGGGCGCGGGCTTCTACCTGGACGCCACCACCAAGCCCTGGGCACTGCACTGGCGCATGGAAAGCTATCTGCTGGGCGAGCTGCTGCCGCTGATCGCCGCACGCCTGCCCATCGACGCGCAGCGGCTGGGCATCTTCGGCCACTCCATGGGCGGCCACGGCGCGCTCACGCTGGCGCTGCGCCATCCGGGCCGCTTCAAGAGCCTGTCGGCGTTCGCGCCCATCGCCAACCCCGTCAACTGCCCCTGGGGCCAGAAAGCCTTCTCAGGCTATCTGGGTGATGACCGCAAGGCCTGGGAAGTCCATGACGCCAGCTGCCTGATGGCCGCCCAGACCCAGGCGCCCTACCCGGCCGGCATCCTCGTGGACCAGGGCCTGGCCGACAAGTTCCTGATCGAAAAGCAGCTGCTGCCCGAAGCCTTCGAGGCCGCCTGCGCCCAGGCCGGCCAGCCGCTGACGCTGCGCCGCCACGGGGGCTACGACCACGGCTACTACTTCATCCAGAGCTTCATTGATGACCATCTGCGCCATCATGCAGAGCAGTTGAGTACCCCCTGAGGCGCTTCGCGCCTTCCCCCTCTCTCGCTTCGCGGGAGGGGGACGACGCCATCGCCGCGAGGCGGCTCTTGCTCGGCGTCCCTGTTTTTTGGTCGCGCCAGTTTCAAAGATTAGGCGCAAGGCAAAAAATAGAACGGGCTCATCTCATCCAGGCATGCGTCCCGCGCGCATGTCCTGCGCAATACGCTCCAGAACCTGCGGCAGCTCCTTCACGCTGGCGATCACGTGGTGGGCGCCGGCTGCGCGCAGCTTGGCTTCGGCGCGGGCCACGCGCTCGCGCACTTCTTCGGCGGGGGCGGCGGCCAGTTCGGCGGGGGAGTAGCCGACTTCGTTGCCGGACAGGGTCAGGCCCACGGTCCACATGCCGGCGTTGCGGCCTTCCTCGATGCCGGGCACGGTGTCGTCCACCTTCACGCAGGCACGCACGTCGCCGATGCCCAGCGCCAGCACATTGGCCAGCGCCATGAAGGGGCCGGGGCGGCCTCCTGCGGCCATTTCATCGCCGGCCACCACATGGTCGGGAGCCAGGCCGTTGGCCGCTGCCTGGGGCAGCAGCTGGTTCAGGACTTCACGCGGATAGCCCGAGCACGAGCCCACCTTCAGGCCCTGCGCGCGCAGCCAGCCCAGCAATTCAGGCGCGCCTTCGATGGGTGCCGAGAACTCGCCGACCTTGGCGATCTGCATGGGCATGAAGCGGGCGTAGATGGCATCCACGTCGGCGTCGCCAGGCGGCTGGCCGAAGGCCTTGTGCCATTGCGCGCGGATGCCCTCGTCCTGCAGCAGCTCGTGGATGTGCTGCCACTTGGACAGTCCCATGGGACCGCGCGCCTGGGCCAGGGTGATGGTGATGCCGAAGCTGGCAAAGGCCTCGACAAAGATCTGCGTGGGTGCCAGCGAGCCGAAATCGACCAGGGTGCCGGCCCAGTCGAAGATGACGGCCTGCAGCGGCGACAGATCGGCGGCGGCGGTGGAGACGGTGGTGTGGTTCATGGTGCTTTTTGACAAGGAAAGAGGTTCAAACAGAAGGGGGCCGCGCGCGCCTGTTCATTCCAGCGTGCGGATGAAATTGCGCCCGCGCGGGCCGGATGCGGCCGACTGCAGCAGCTGCTGCCACTCATCCCCAGGCACGCCGTAGTGGGCGGGATCGGTGGCCACGCCCAGGCCTTCGAGGAAGTTGCGCAGGCGCTGCACGGCCAGCTCGCCCGTGGCGGCATCGAAGATGGACAGCAGGGCCGCATCGGCCTCATCGTCAGCGCCCAGGGCCATCTCCAGCACCAGCGGCAGGCTGAACGAGCAGGCAATGCCGTGGGCCACGCCATGGCGCAGCGTGATGTCGTAGGACAGCGAATGCGCCAGCGCCGTGCGGGTGTTGGAGAAGGCCAGGCCGGCCATCAGGGCGGCCTCGGCCATGCGGCTTCGCAGCGGCAGGCTGCCCAGGTCCTGCATCAGCGCGGGCAGCGTGGCCAGGGTGCGGCGCGCGGCGCCCACGGCCAAGGTGGTGGAGACGGGATTGCGGTGCCGGTTCCAGATGGACTCCAGCGCATGCGACAGCGCATCCAGCCCCGAGGCCAGCGTGGCGCCGGCCGGCAGGCTTTGCATGAGCTGCGCGTCGATGATGGCGGCCTCGGGCCAGGTCCAGTGCTGGTGCAGCGAGTGCTTGCGGCCAGCGGCCTGGTCCCAGATCGTGGCCCAGGGCGTGACCTCGCTGCCCGTGCCGGCCGTGGTGGGAATGGCGATCAGCGCCTTGTGGCCTGCGGCCGGCAGGGCCAGCCCCTGCTCCAGGGCCTGCAGCAGTTCGCCGAAACGCCGCGTGGGCGTGGCGCACATCAGCGCCTTGGCCGAGTCGATGGCGCTGCCGCCGCCCAGGGCCACGATGCACGGGACCTCGGCGTATTCGCGGTGCACGCGGTCATACAGCGGGGCCAGCCACTGCACATCGGGATTGGGCGCAATGCCGTCCACCACGCCGCACAGCTGGCTGCCCAGCCGTTGGCGCAGCTGCTGCACCAGGCCCAGGGATTCGGCCTCGGGAAACGTCACCAGCAGGCAGTCGCGCCCGGCCAGCAGCTCGGGCAGGCGGTCCAGGCGGCCGGGGCCGGCATGGATGGCAACGGGGTTGTGATAGGTCCACACAAATCGGTCCTTTGAATGAAACGGGGGCGCCAGGAAAAGCGCTGCCCTCAATGGCGGGTGCCCTGCTGGATGCGGCGGCGCAGCCAGTGGGAGACGAGATCGGCCGCGATCACCATCACGGTGATGACCACGATGCAGGTGGCCGTCTCCTGGTAGCGGAACAGCTTGAGGCTGCCGACCAGCTCGAACCCCAGCCCGCCCGCGCCCACCATGCCCAGCACCGTGGCCGAGCGCAGATTGACCTCGAAGCGGTAGAGCACGACCGCGATCCAGGCCGTGATGGCCTGCGGTATCACGCCGAAGACGATGAGCTGCAATTGCGTGGCGCCTGCGCTGCGCAGGGCCTGCAGCGGGCCGTCGTCGATCTCTTCGATGCTCTCGGCGAAGAACTTGCCCAGCATGCCCATGCCATGCAGGGCCAGGGCCAGCACGCCGGGAAACGGCCCCAGGCCCACGGCCGAGACAAAGACCAGCGCCAGGATCAGCTCGTTGATGCTGCGCACCACGTTCAGGAACTGACGCGTGATGCGCCGCAGCCAGTGCCAGCCATGCAGGTTGCTGGCGGCGATGAAGGACAGCGGCAGCGCCAGCACCACGGACAGCAGCGTGCCCCAGATGGCGATCTGCACCGTCTCCAGCGCGGGCGCCATCAGGCGCGGCAGCATGCTCCAGTCCGGCGGCACGGAGCGCGCCACGAAATCCGCGATCTGGGGCATGCCTGCCGCCAGTTCGCCCCAGCTCATCTGCGCGCCGCCCGCGCTCCAGTGCAGCACCCAGGCGATGGCCAGGGCCGCAGCCGCATAGCCGGTCCAGCCCAGGGCACCGTGGGGGCGCGGCGCGGTCCATTGCCAGCGGTCGCGCGGCTCGGGGCTCCAGGAATTGGCGCTGGTCATCACAGTCCTCCTGCGGGCGCGCTGGCCCGCATCCACGAGGCAGGCACCGGCGCCTGCGCATGCAGGCCGGCAGGCCCTATGGCCTGCGCGCCCGGTGGTGTGTCCGGCTCTGCGCCCTGCCCTGCGCCTTGCCCTGCAGTGGGCTGCGCATGGTAGATGGCCTGCAGCGCGGCCTCGTCCAGCGCCTGCGGCGATCCGTCATAGACCATGCGGCCCTGGGCCAGGCCCAGCACGCGGTCGCCGAACTCCCGCGCGTAGTCCACCTGGTGCAGGTTGCAGACCACGGCAATTCCCAGCTCGCGCGTGGCATCACGCAGGTACTGCAGCACGCTGCGCGCGGTCTTGGGGTCCAGGCTGGCCACGGGCTCGTCGGCCAGGATAACCTGGGGCTGCTGGGCCAGCGCGCGGGCAATGCCCACGCGCTGCATCTGCCCGCCCGACAGCGCCTCGGTGCGCTCCAGCGCCTTGTGGGCCAGGCCCACGCGCTCCAGGCACTGGTCGGCCAGGCGGATATCGCTTTCGCGGAACAGCTGCAGCACCGAGGCCAGGGTGCCGGTCTGGCCCAGGCGCCCGGTCAGCACGTTCTTGCGCACCGACAGGCGCGGCACCAGGTTGTGGTGCTGGAAGACCATGGCCACGTGGCGAGCCAGCTCGCGCCGGCTGTGCCTGCCGCCTCCCAGCATCAGGTCCATGCCGCCCACCTCCAGCGTGCCGCTGTCGGCGCGGGCCAGGCCGTTCATGCAGCGCAGCAGCGTGGACTTGCCGGCCCCCGACAGGCCCAGCATGACGACGAACTCGCCGGGCTGCACATCCAGGTCGATGCCATGCAGCACGTGGTTGCTGCCATAGCTCTTGCGCAATTGGCGGATGCGGATCATTTCATGCTCCCGAGGTCCAGCTTCAGGGCCTTGGCCGTCTGGCGCACCACGTCGTAGGCCTTGTCATCCGTGGCCGCGAAGCCGTCGAGCACGCCCTGGTCACCCCAGGGCAGGTCCTTGACCTCGGCCAGGGCCGCAGCCACCTTCTGCTTGGTGCCGGCGTCCAGGTTCTTGCGCCAGGTCATGGGCGACTCGGGGATGGGCTGGGAGCGCCAGACGATCTGGAAGTCCTCGCGCTTGACCAGGCCCTTGTTCACGGCGGAGTCGAAGATGCGGTCGGCCACGGCCGCCGCATCCACCTTGCCGTTGGCCACGGCCATGATGCTGGCGTCGTGCGAGCCCGAGAAGATCACGCGCGAAAAGCCCTTGTCCGCATCGAAGCCCTCGGCCATCAACCCCGCCTTGGGAAACAGGTGGCCCGACGCCGAGGTCGGGTCCACAAAGGCAAAGCTGCGGCCCTTGAGATCGGCCACGCTGGCCGGGCCCTTGTCCTTGCGGGAGATCACCATGCTGTGGTAAGCGCTCTTGCCCGTCTTCTTGGTCACGGCCACGGCAAAGGCCTCGGCGCCTGCCACCTGGTTGGCCAGCACGTACGAGAACGGGCCGAGGAAGGCGATGTCGATCTTGTTGGAGCGCAGCGCCTCGATCACGCCGTTGTAGTCATTGGCCACGAAGGGCCGCACCTTCATGCCGGTGCGGGTGGCCAGCTGGTCCATGACCTGCTGGCTGGCGCGGATCATGGCCTGCGCGTCCTCCGAGGGGATCAGGCCCACGCGCAGCTCGGCGCTCTGGGCAAAGGCGGCAGTGGTAGCGGTGGAGGCCAGGGCCAGCACGGCGCCGGCATGGCGCAGCCAGGTCTTGCGGTTCATCTTCATGGGAGCGTTCCTTTGCATCAGGTCAGGCACATCGGCGGATCGGTGGATCCGTGAATCGCCGGTCAAATCGCCAGGCGGGTGGGTATGGCTGAATGCTAGGAGCGACATATTTCTGCCATGTGAAAGTTTCAGAATCGGTTTTGACAGCATCCATAGACAAAACCTTGAGATACCGACTTTCGTGAGCAACGCCCGCTACCGCGCCTTCATCGCCGTCGCCCACCATGGCAGCCTCAGCGCCGCCGCCCGCGCACTGGGCGTGAGCCAGCCCACCATCTCCACCCAGATCGCCACGCTGGAGCGCCAAAGCCAGATCGAGCTGTTCCACCGCCGCGGCTACCGCATGACGCTCACGGGCGCAGGCGCCAGACTGCTGCCCATGGCGCAGAAAATCATGGCGCTGGAGGCCGAGGCCGAATTCTTCCTGCGCGACTCGGGGCAGTTGCACCAGGGCGAGCTCAAGATCGGCGCCGTGGGGCCCTTCCATGTGATCGAGATGGTGGCCGCCTACCGCGCACGGCACCCGGGCATGCAGCTGTCCATCCGCATGGGCAACTCGCAGCAGGTGCTGGCCGACCTGGAACGCTACGACACCGACGTGGCCGTGCTCGCCGGCCTCTACGACCGCCCGGAGCTGCTGGCGCGCGAGTACGCGCGCCACGCCATCATCCTGTTCGCCCATGTCGCCCATCCCTTCGCGCGGCGCAGCGAAATCGCGCTGTCCGAACTGCAGGGCCAGCCTCTGCTGCTGCGCGAGCACGGCTCGACCACGCGCACCGCGCTGGAATCGGTGCTGCAGGCCGCCGGGGTGCAGCCGCGCACCGAACTGGAGATCGGCAGCCGCGAAGCCATACGCGAAGCCGTGGCGCGCGGCCTGGGACTGGGCGCCGTGTCCGAAGCCGAATTCATCCCCGACCCGCGCTTTCGCCCGCTGCGCATCGCGGGCGACCCGGCCAGCACCACCACCTATGTCTATTGCATGCGCGAGCGCAGCGACAGCCTGCTGGTGAGGTCGTTTCTGGAGGCGGTTTGAGCCTGCCGGTCCGCGCTCAGAACAGACTGCGTTGCGCCAGCAGCAGCGACGGATGGTAGAGGCTGCAATCGAGCCGCAGCGGCTCGCGGTTGAATCCGTACCGACGGCAGGCCAGGGCGAAGCGCTGGCGCAGCAGCTCGGCCCAGTGGCCAGTACCTTTCATGCGCTGGCCGAACTCGGCGTTGTACACGCGGCCGGCCTCGCGCTGCTCGCCCTGGATGCCGTGCAGGTCGCGCACGCGCTCCATCACGCGGCGGGCGCGGTCGGGGTAGTGCACCTGCAGCCATTGCTCGAACAGCGGCGCCACTTCCCAGGGCAGGCGCAGCACGGCATAGAAGGCGTGGCGCGCACCTGCGTCGGCGGCCGCCTCCAGCACCTTCTCCAGGTCTTCGTTGATGAAGGGAATCTGCGGTGCCAGGCTCACGCCCACGGGCACGCCCGCCTCGGTCAGCGCGCGGATGCTGCGCAGCCGGCGGTACGGCGCGGCAGCGCGCGGCTCCAGGTGGCGTGCCAGGTCTGCGTCCAGCGTGGTCAGCGTGATGTGCACCGAGGCCAGGCCCTGGCGCGCCAGCGGGGCCAGCAGGTCCAGGTCACGCTCCACCCCGCTGCCCTTGGTGACGATGGAAAACGGGTGGCGCGCCTCGGCCAGCACTTCGATCAGGCGGCGCGTCAGCCCCAGCTCGCGCTCTATGGGCTGGTAGCAGTCGGTGACCGAGCCCAGCATCACGGGCGCGGCCACATGGCTGGCGCGCGACAGCTCGGCGCGCAGCAGCTCGGGCAGGTTCTGCTTGGCGATGAGCCGGGTCTCGAAGTCCAGCCCTGGCGACCAGCCCAGGTAGCTGTGCGTGGGCCGGGCATAGCAGTAGATGCAGCCATGCTCGCAGCCCCGGTAGGGATTGAGCCCCATGTGAAACGGCAGGTCGGGCGACTGGTGGCGGCTCAGCGCCGAGCGGGCCTGCTCCCAGCGCAGTTCGGTGCGCAGCGGAGCGGCTTCCTCGCCTTCGGCCGGCGCCTCAAGGCTGCCCCAGCCGTCATCGAAGGCCTCGCGCGGGTCGGTGGTGAAGCGGTGTGCCAGTTGGCTGGCTGCGCCCCGGCCCTTGATGGCGTGCAGGGGCACCCGGGCCGTGTCGTGATCAGGCGTGGGAGGACTGGAAAGCATGAAGCAACTGTATAAAAATACAGTCATACCAACAAGCACTCCCCGCATGCCTGCGGTTGCGAAGTGGGTTTTGCCGGCTTGGCAAGTGCCCGCGCCAATCCGCACCGCACCGTGCGGGTTCGCTTGGCAGAACGCGCACGGGCCTGCACAATGGCCTCATCGCACCAACTTGGTGCTTTTCTCTTTTCTGAAGATGCCTTGGCCCGGACAACCGCGTTGCCCGGGCTTTTGTCCGTTTGGGCGCCGCTGCCCTTCACTGCAGCCACGGCGCAAGCACACAAGGGAGCCAACACCATGGAGCGCAAGCCCCACATCATTCTTTCGTCCCTGGACCTGGAACGCATCGAGGCCCTGCTGGACAAGCAGCCCGCCTTTCCCGGCCGCGAGGCGCTCGAGGCCGAGCTGGACCGTGCCGACGTGCTCGAGCCCAAGGAAATGCCGCCCAACGTGGTGACCATGAATTCCACGGTGCGCTTCACGCTGCTGGAGTCGGGCAAGACCAATACGCTGACCCTGGTCTATCCCAAGGAGATGGATGGCAGCGCCGACAAGGTGTCGGTGTTCGCGCCCGTGGGCATTGCCCTGCTGGGCCTGAGCGTGGGCGACCAGTCCCGCATGCCCGGCCCCTCGGGCCAGGTCACCGTGCGCGTGGATGCCATCGAGTTCCAGCCGGAAAGCGCAGGCGAGCTGCACCGTTGAACGCCGACCGGCGTGAAGCGAAAAAGGCAGCCCACCGGCTGCCTTTGTTGTTTGTGGACTGACGCACCGCACCTCAGCGCAGGCCCGCCACAAATGCCGCGATCAGGCCGGTGCCCACCAGGCCGGCCTGCCAGCGCAGCGCCATGTGCCAGCTGGGAACGTGGCGCTCCACGCGCTCGTACAGCAGATGACCGGCCGCAATCGACAGCACAAAGGCCGTGCACATGCCCAGCAGGGCGGCGGGAATGGACTGCGGCCAGAAATGGCTTTCCACGGCATTGACCAGCAGGCAGACCGAGAAGTGCACGAGAAACACCGAGTACGAAATCTTGCCCAGCCGGCGCAGCGGCGCCCAGCCTTGTGCCTGGGCAAACGCGGGGCTGCGCATGGCCGCGACCAGGACCAGCGCCGTGGCACCGGCCAGTGCGATGCGGTCGCGCCACTCCAGTGCCAGCGCCGCCACGACCAGGGCCACGATCAGCAGGGACCAGCTCCAGGCCGTCGAGGACTTGTCCGCATGCGCGGCCCAGTAGGCCAGCATGCCCAGGCCGTAGGCGCCAAAGAAGTACGGCGCCCACACATCCCATTGCGCATCCAGATTGAAGCCCAGCAGCGAGGCCGCCACGCCGATCATCACCAGCGCCTGCGCCACGCTCAGCGTCCAGGGCCAGCAGCGCGACAGCGCCTGGCCACCGAAGCGGCGGCGCAGCAAGGCGCCGCCCCAGCGCGTGCCGGCCAGCAGCAGCGCCGTCAGCGCAAACAGCTGGAAGTCGATGGACACGTACCAGACGCCGGCGGACAGCGACTCCTCGCCCACGATGTTCTGCAGCAGCAGCGCATGCGCCACCAGCTGCCAGAGATCGGGCTCGCCGGAGACAGAGGCATGGTCGAACCAGGGCCGCACGGCCGCCGAGACGACGACGGCCACGACCAGGGCCACGGCATAGGGCACGACCAGGCGCACGAAGCGGCGCCCGATGCGCGACCACGGATCGCTGTGCTGGCCGTGGCCTTGCGGCGCCATGCTGGCTGCCGCCAGGTAGCCGCCCAGCACCAGGAAGATCTGCACGGCCATGCGCGCATATTCATAGAGCCAGTCGATGAGGTCCGGCGCGGCCGGATGGGCGATATCGGACATGGGGCCGTAGAAGGCCAGGTGGTGCCAGACGATGGCGGCACAGGCCAGGCCCTTGGTGCAGTCGATCAGCGCACTGCGGCTAGCGTGGGACATGGGGCAATCTGCAATCTGCGAACGGGTCGGGAAGCGGGAAGCGGGAAGCGGGAAGCGGGAGGCGCTGGGCCCGGGCCGCCTGGCCGCAAGCCCGCAAAGGCGCCATTGTGCGCCTTTTGACCGCGTCTTGCAGAAAGCTGACGCACCGCTTTCCAAGCCGCACAGGACATGCCGGCACGCGAGGGCACAATGCATGCCATGACGCAACCCAAACCTCTTCCGGCGTTGAACCGGCAGTTCGTCTCGCACTTCGGCGAGATGGGCAGCCGCTGGGGCATCAACCGCACGGTAGGCCAGATCTACGCTCTGCTGTTTCTTTCGCCCGAGCCGCTCAATGCCGACCAGATCGCCGAGACGCTGGAGTTCTCGCGCTCCAACGTGAGCATGGGGCTCAAGGAATTGCAGGCCTGGCGCCTGGTGCAATTGCGCCACCTGCCCGGCGACCGGCGCGAGTATTTCGAGGCGCCGCAGGATGTCTGGGAAATCTTCCGCCGCTTGGCCGAGGAACGCCGCCGCCGCGAGATCGAGCCCACCCAGTCCATGCTGCGCGCCGCCATGCTGGAGGAAGTCACCACCGAAGAGGAACGCTACGCCCAGCAGCGCATGCGCGACATGTACGAGCTGATCGACCGGCTCATGAACTGGTTCGACGACGTGCAGCGCCTGTCGCCCGAGACCGCCATGCAGCTCATGGGCATGGGCACGGCCGTGACGCGGCTGCTGGACCTGAAGGACCGCATCACGGGCGGCAAGGGCCGCGCCAAGGCGGATGACACCGACGATTGAACCTGGCAAGCCTGCGTACAAAAATGAGCTCCCGAGGGAGCTCATTGTGTTTACAGCAATGCTTCATTGGCGGTAAGCGCGTGCAAAAACTGGCGTAGCCCAAAGCGAGGAACACCGAGCAAGGGCCGCCCCCGCAGCGAGGGTGTCGTCCCCCTCTCGAAGAGAGAGGGGGAAGGCGCGAAGCGCCTCAGGGGGAGCTTTATTTCTCCCGGGCCAGGAGTTCGCGGCGCGTGGCCTCGTCGTCCATCAGTTCGTACCACATCGCGTTGAGCACCGCGAAGGCGGCCGCCAGCGGCAGGCCGAGCAACCAGGCGAAGTACCACATGGTGTTGTGTCCTTTTCTTGACGTTGAATGTCGTTGCTTGATTCGGTGGATCAGTACGAGTGGCCGCGGCCCTCGATGATGGCCATCGGGTCGACCTTGCCGCGCAGCACGCTGTAGACCCAGCTGGTGTAGGCCACGATGAGGGGCACGAAGATCAGCGCGCACACCAGCATGATGAACAGCGTCACATGGCTGGACGAAGAGTCCCAGACCGTGAGGCTGTGCTGCGGGTTCAGCGACGAGGGCAGGATGAACGGGAACATGGACGCCCCCACGCTGGCGATGATGCCGGCAATGCCCAGGCCGCTGGACAGCAGGGCCAGCCACTCGCGGCGCAGCCACAGGCCCAGCGCCGCCATCAGCGGCATCAGCAGGCCGATGGCCGGCACGGCCCAGAGCACGGGCCGGGCCTGGTAGTTGGCGAACCAGGCGCCCGCCTGCAGCGCAGCCGTCTTGAACAGCGGGTTGGACGGTCCGGTGGTGTTGATCTCGCTGGTGATGCGGTAGCCGTTGAGCGCGGCCAGCCACACGCCGGCCGCCGCGAACAGCACCGTGGTGGCGACGGCAGCCACCATGCCGAGGCGGCGCGCGCGCGCGGCCACATCGCCCTCGGTCTTGAACACCAGCCAGGACGCACCATGCATGAGCAGCATGCACAGCGAGACCAGGCCGGCCAGCAGCGCAAACGGGTTGAGCAGGCCGAAGAACGTGCCCTCGTAGTAGATGCGCATGTCGGGCGCCAGGCGGAAGGGCACGCCCTGCAGCACATTGCCAAGGGCCACGCCGAAGATCAGCGCAGGCACCACGCCGGCCATGCACAGCACGGCATCCCAGCGCGCGCGCCAGGCCGGCTCCTCGCGCTTGCTGCGGAACTTGAAGGCCACGGGCCGCAGGATCAGCGCCACCAGGGCCGCGAACATGGCCAGGTAAAAGCCCGAGAACGACACGGCATACAGCTGCGGCCAGGCCGCAAAGATGGCGCCACCGCCCAGGATGAGCCAGACCTGGTTGCCTTCCCAGACCGGGCCCAGAGAGTTGATGACGACGCGGCGCTCCACGTCGGTCCTGGCCGCCAGCGGCAGCAGCGCGGCAGCACCCAGGTCAAAGCCATCGGTGACGGCAAAGGCGATGAGCAGCACGCCCAGCAGGCCCCACCACAGCAGGCGCAGGACGTCGTAGCTGATCAGTTCGTGAAGAATCATGGTGACAATCTCCCTTGGTCATTGCCCGCGGGCGAGTTTTTGCATCAGAGGGAAGTAGGTGGTCAGGTGCGGTGCGCTTTCCTCCTGCGGTCCCTTGCGGATGGCCTTCACCATGAGCTTCATCTCGATGACGAAGAGCACGGAGTAGATGGCGATGAAGCCTGCAATCGTCAGCAGCAGCGTGCCCGCGCCCAGGTTGGAGACGGCCAGCGCCGTGGGCAGCACGCCTTCGATGATCCAGGGCTGGCGGCCCACCTCGGCCACGATCCAGCCGCACTCGGCCGCGATCCAGGGCAGGGGAATGGCGATCACGGCCAGCTTGAGCATCCACGGATGGGCGTCCAGCCTGCGCCGCACCGACAGCCAGAAGAACGCGGCCGTGAGCGCGATGAAGAACATGCCCAGCCCCACCATGATGCGGAAGGCCCAGAACAGCGGCCCCACGGCCGGCACGGTGTCCCAGGCGGCCTGGGCGATCTGCGCGTCCGTGGCCTGGCGCGGGTCGTCCACGTAGCGCTTGAGCAGCAGCGCGTAGCCCAGTTGCCCGCCCTTGTCCTCGAAGACTGCCTTGGCCTCGGCCGGCACCTGGCCCGTGGGGCCGGCGGCGCGGATGGCCTCCAGCGCGCCATAGGCCTCGATGCCGTTGCGGATGTACTGCTCGGTGCGCTGGACCAGGTCGTTGATGCCGGGGATCTCGGTGGTCAGCGAGCGCGTGCCGATCAGGCCCATGACCCAGGGAATGTGCACGGCATAGTGCGTCTCGCGTGCGGCCTTGTCGGGGAAACCGAAGGCCGTGAAGGCGGCCGGTGCGGGCTCGGTATCCCACATGGCCTCGATGGCGGCCAGCTTCATCTTCTGGTGCTCCGACGACAGGTAGCCGCTTTCATCGCCCAGCACCACCACCGACAGCGCGGCGGCCAGGCCGAACGAGGTGGCCACCGTCATGGAGCGGCGCGCCAGCTGGATGTGCCGGCCCTTGAGCAGATACCAGGCCGAGACGCCCAGCACGAAGATGGCCGCCGTCACGTAGCCGGCCGAGACCGTGTGCACGAACTTGGCCTGGGCCACGGGGTTGGTGAGCACCGCGAAGAAGTCGGTGACCTCCATGCGCATGGTCTGCGGGTTGAACGCCGCGCCCACGGGGTTTTGCATCCAGCCGTTGGCGATCAGGATCCATAGCGCCGAGAAGTTCGAGCCCAGGGCCACGCACCAGGTGGTCACCAGGTGACCGACCTTGCTCAGGCGGTCCCAGCCGAAGAAGAACAGGCCCACGAAGGTGGCTTCGAGGAAGAAGGCCATCAGCCCCTCGATGGCCAGCGGCGCGCCGAAGATGTCGCCCACGTAGTGGCTGTAGTAGCTCCAGTTCATGCCGAACTGGAACTCCATCACGATGCCTGTGGCCACGCCCATGGCGAAGTTGATGCCGAACAACGTGCCCCAGAACTTCGTCATGTCGCGCCAGATGGTGCGGCCCGTCATCACGTAGACGGTCTCCATGATGGCGATGATCACGGCCAGGCCGATGGTCAGCGGCACGAACAGGAAGTGGTAGAGCGCCGTTACCGCGAACTGCAGCCGCGATAGATCGACGATGTCGAGGTCCATGGTGAGATCCTTTCTCTCGGGGTACTTGGTGAAATCCTTGATCAGCCGTCCTGCCGCAGGCGCGCCAGGGCCGCCTCGAACGGCGGTGTGCCGCGCAGCGCCTCGGACACCACGCGGCCCTGCTCCATCCACAGCAGCCGGTCGGCCAGTTGCGCCTCCCGCAGCTTGTGGGTGGCCAGCACCAGGGTGCGGCCCCGGGCTGCACTGTCCAGCCGCACCAGCAGGTCGGCGGCCGTGCGTGCATCCAGGCCTTCGGTCACTTCGTCCAGCAGCCAGCAGCGCGCGGGGCTCAGCAGCAGCCGCGCCAGCGCCAGGCGCCGTGCCTGGCCGCCGGACAGGCCCAGCCCGCCCTCGCCCAGCCGCGTGTCCAGGCCCTGCGCCATGGCGCGCACATCGCCGGCCAGCCCGGCGACTTCCAGCGCCGCCCACAGCGTGTCCTCGGCGGCCTGGGGGCAGGCCAGCAAAAGGTTGTCGCGCAGGCTGTCCTCGAACAGTTCGGTGCGCTGCGTCATCCAGGTGCAGCGCCGGGCACGCACGGCGCCGGCCAGCGGCTGGAGCTCGCCGGCCATCAGGGACAGCAGCGTGGTCTTGCCCGCGCCGCTGGCGCCCAGCAGGGCGACACGCTCGCCTTCGGCGATACGGATGTCCTGGACCAGCACGGCGGCACGGGGTGCCACGACCTGCTCCAGCTCAACCGCCAAGCCCTGCCTGGGCACAGCCGGTTCGCAGGCGCCTTGCGCAGCGCCATCGCGCAGGGCGGGCGCCAGCCGGCGCGCGGCCAGCCAGCTGCGGCCGGCCTCCAGCGCGCCACGGCGCAATGCCGCAAAGGGCTCCATGGCCGTCAGCGCCAGCAACAGGGCCAGCGCAGCCACGGGGGCGCCCAGCAGGCCGGCCTCGGCCAGCCAGCCTACGCCCAGCAGCACACCGGCCAGGGCCAGGGCGCCGCACAGGCCTTGCACGAAGGAAGTTCGGGCCTCCAGGCCGTGGAGCTCGGCATCGGCCTCGGCCACGCGGGCGTCCAGGGCGGCAATGCGTTCGCAATGCGCGGCCAGGGTGTCGGCCATGGCCAGCTCCGCCTGCCCGGCCACCAGGTCGGCCGTGCGGGCGCGCAGGGACTCCAGCGCCAGCGCGCGGCGCACGGCGGGCCGGCGCGCACGGCCGGCCAGCCACAGGGCGCTGCCCAGGCCCGTGGCCAGCAGCCACGCAGCCAAGGCCAGGCCCAGCCACCAGCGCATCAGACCCAGCGCCAGGGCGGCCACCAGCGTGGCACCCGTGGCGGCCAGCAAGGGCACGAACAGGCGCAGGTACAGGCTGTCCAGCGCATCCACGTCGGCCGTCAGCCGCTGCAGCAGGCGTGCGGGCCGCAGGCGCAGGCTCAGGGCGGCGGCGGGCGTGGCCCAGCTGCGCAGCAGCCGCTCGCGCAGGGCGGCCAGCACGGCCAGGGTGGCGTCATGGGTGACCAGCCGTTCGGCATAGCGCGTGCCCGTGCGGCCCAGGGCCAGCAGGCGGATGCCGGCCGAGGGCATGAAGACGTCGAAGACGATGGCCGTGGCCGGCAGCAGCCCGGCCAGCGCCGTGGCCGTGATGAACCAGCCCGACAGGCCCAGCAGCGCCATGCCCATGAGCACCGTGAGCAGGGCCAGCAGCGCGCCGCCCAGCCACAGGCGGCGGGGCGCCATGCGCGCCAGGGCGGCAAGCACGGGCCGGAGGGTGGAGCGGGGCTTCATGCGGCCAGCTCCTGCGGGGCGGCATGGCCCGCCAGCTCCACCACGCGGTGCATGGCGGCGGCCAGCTCGGCATCGTGGGTGGCGACGATCAGCGTGCGCCCGCGTGCCAGCTGCAGCAGGGCATCGGTGACCTGGGCGGCCGTGGCCGGGTCCAGGTGGGCCGTGGGTTCATCGACCAGCAGCAGGCCTGCATCGCGCGACAGGGCCAGGCGCGCCAGGGCCAGGCGCACGATCTCCCCACCCGACAGGCCGGCTCCGCCCTCGCCCAGCGTGGCGCCGGCACGGGCCTCGGCCAGCTTGCCCAGACCGGCCAGCCGCAAGGCCTGGCGCAGTTCGCCGAAGGTGAATCCCGGGCGGCCCAGCCGGAGGTTTTCGGCCACCGAGCCGGCGAACACATGGGGGCTCTGCCCCATCCAGGCCATGCGCGCGCGCAGCCGGCCGGCCGATTCGCCGTCGAGCAGCTGGCCGTCGATATGGATGCGCCCAGGCTCGGCCACCGGCAGCAGGCCGGCAATCTGCGCCAGCAGCAGCGACTTGCCGCTGCCGCTGGGGCTCCACAACGCCACATGCTCGCCAGGCCGTACGTCCAGCGTGAGCGCCGGCAGCGTGACCGCGCCGCCTGGCGCCTGGGGCCGCACCTGCTCCAGGTGCAGGGCGCAGGCCTGGCCGGCCGCCCTGCCGGGCGCAGCCAGCGCGCCGGGCAGCGGCTGCGCATCGCGGCCCAGCTCGCCCAGGGCCTGCAGTGCGGCCTCGCCGCTGGCGCGGTCGTGCCAGACGGCAGACAGCTCACGCAGGGGATCGAAGAAGCTGGGCGCCAGCAGCAGCACGAACAGCGCCTGGCCCAGGCTCAGTGTCTGGCCCCAGCTGCCAAAGGGCAGATGGCCCAGCAGGTGAAAGCCCACGTAGACGGCCACCATGGCCACGCCCAGGGCCGAGAACAGCTCCAGCACCGCAGAGGACAGAAAGGCGATGCGCAGCACGCGCATGCTGCGTTCGCGCAGGGATTCGGCATTGGCGCGCAGCCGCTGCGCCGTGGCATCCACCGCGCCCAGGGAGCGCAGGGTGGACAGGCCGCGCAGCCGGTCAAGCAGGAAGGCGTTCATGCCGCCCAGCTCCACCATCTGCGCCTGGCTGGCCGCCTTGGTGCGCCAGCCGACGATGGCCATGAACAGCGGGATCAGCGGCGCGGCCACCACCAGGATCAGCGCCACCACCCAGCTCTGGCTGGCCACGGCCAGCGCAATCACCAGCGGCACGGTGCGCACGCGCCACATGGCGGTCTGGTAGCGCGACAGCCAGGGCACGATGGCCTCGGCCTGCTCGGCCATGGCGCTGGCCGCCTGGCCCGAGGCCGCGCGCTGGCGGTCCAGCGGCGAGGTGCCCGCCAGCGTGCGCAGCACCTGCGCGCGCAGCGCGCTCACCAGGCTGCGCGCCTGCAGATTCGCACGGCGCGTGCCGCTGGCATCGCACCAGGCGCGCAACCCGCCCAGCAGTGCCACGCCGGCCGCAAGCTGCCACAGTGGCCACAGCGGCTCCACGCCTGCGCCATCGGCCATGGACTGCACGGCCAGCGCCAGCAGCGCCGCCTGGGGCAGCCACAGCAGCGAGGCCAGCACCAGGCGCCCCGTACCCGCCATCGGACGACGCGCCAGCTGGTGGAACTCAGGCAATGACGGGGTACAAGGTTTGTTCATTTATTCTGTAATTTCAGTATTTACTGAAATTACGCAAAGAATTCTAAACAAACTTGCTCCAGGCAAGTCGCTCGTAGGGGGAAGCCGAGTGAAGCAGTCAAGCGTGCGCAAGGGGTTTTGCGCAAACAACTTCGAGGACCGGACCCGCACAGCGTGGGTAATACCCAAAGAAAACGGCGCCCGAAGGCGCCGTCTGGCAGAGTAGGAGAAGAGCCCGTCCTGGGCTCTGCCAACCTTACGGGGTGGACAGCAGGCGGTCGCGCGCCTGGTTGTATTCACGCTTGAGACGTTCCACCAGCTCGCCCGCACCCGTGACTTCGCGAATGGCGCCAATGCCCTGGCCGCAGCCCCAGATGTCCTTCCAGGCCTTCTTGGCGTCGCCGCCGAAGTTCATCTTGCTGGGGTCCGACTCGGGCAGGTTGTCGGGGTCCAGGCCAGCCGCGCGGATGGACGGCGCCAGGTAGTTGCCGTGCACGCCCGTGAACAGGTTGCTGTAGACGATGTCGTCGGACGTGCCGTCCACGATGGCCTGCTTGTAGGCGTCGTGCGCACGCGCCTCATGCGTGGCGATGAAGGCCGAGCCGATATAGGCGAAGTCCGCACCCATGGCCTGGGCCGCGAGGATGGCACCGCCCGAGGCGATGGAGCCCGACAGCGCCACGGGGCCGTCGAACCATTCGCGGATTTCCTGGATCAGCGCGAACGGGCTCTTGACGCCCGCATGGCCTCCCGCGCCCGCCGCCACGGCGATCAGGCCGTTGGCCCCCTTTTCGATGGCCTTGTGCGCGAACTTGTTGTTGATGATGTCGTGCAGCACCACGCCGCCCCAGCTGTGCACGGCCTGGTTCACGTCCTCGCGCGCACCCAGGCTGGTGATGACGATGGGCACCTTGTACTTGGCGCACATCTGCATGTCGTGCTCGAGCCGGTCATTGCTCTTGTGCACGATCTGGTTGATGGCGAACGGCGCCGAGGGCCGGTCCGGATGGGCCTTGTCCCAGGCGGCCAGGGTCTCGGTGATCTCGGCCAGCCAGTCTTCGAGCTGCTCGGCCGGGCGCGCGTTGAGCGCGGGCATGGAACCCACGATGCCGGCCTGGCACTGGGCGATCACGAGCTTGGGGTTGCTGATGATGAACAGCGGCGAGCCGATCACTGGCAGGGCCAGTTTCTTCAGCGCCGGGGGAAGCTTGGACATGCGTTGTCTCCGTTGGTTCTCGGTGTCTCTGTCTGCGTTGTGCCGTGCGGGAGCGCCGGGTCAGAAGGCGTCCATGGGCAGTGCCATCACGCTGCCTGCGCCGTGCACGATGGCATCGCGCAGGCCCGCCGCCTTGACGAGGATGTGCTCGGCATAAAAGCGCGCCGTCGCAATCTTCGCGCGCATGAAGGCCTCGTCCTGTCCCTTGTGCAACAGCTGCTCGGCCGCCAGCAGGGCGCGGCCCATCTGCCAGCCTGCCACCAGGTTGCCCGCCAGCATCAGGTAGGGAACGCTGCCGGCGTACACGGCATTGGGCTCGGCCTTGGCCTGGCCCGAGACGAAGTGCACCGCCTCCGCGAAAGCCTGGCGCGCGGCGGCCAGCTGGCGGGCCACGGCCAGTGCCTCGGGCGTGCCGCTGGCGGCCAGCTCGGCCTCGGTCTTCTCGATCTGGCCCGCAATGGCCAGCGCGGTCTGGCCGCCATCGCGCGCCGTCTTGCGGCCCACCAGGTCATTGGCCTGGATGGCGGTCGTGCCTTCGTAGATGGTCAGGATCTTGGCGTCGCGGTAGTACTGGGCGGCGCCCGTCTCCTCGATGAAGCCCATGCCGCCGTGCACCTGCACGCCCAGGCTGGTGACTTCCAGGCTCATCTCGGTGCTGTAGCCCTTGACCAGGGGAACCATGAATTCATAGAAGGCCGCATTGGCCTCGCGCACCTGGGCATCGGCATGGTGGTGGGATGCGTCGTAGGCCGCGGCGGCCGTGGCCGCCATGGCGCGGCAGCCCTCGGTGTAGGCGCGCATGGTCATGAGCATGCGGCGCACATCGGGGTGGTGGATGATGGTGGCGCTGGCCTTGACGCTGCCGTCCACGGGGCGGCTTTGCACGCGCTCGCGGGCATAGGCCACGGCATGCTGGTAGGAGCGCTCGGCCACGGCAATGCCCTGCACGCCCACGGCGTAGCGGGCCGCGTTCATCATGATGAACATGTATTCGAGGCCACGGTTTTCCTCGCCCACCAGGTAACCGATGGCCCCCCCGTTGTCGCCGTACTGCAGCACGGCCGTGGGCGAGGCCTTGATGCCCATCTTGTGCTCGATGCTCACGCAGTGCACATCGTTGCGCGCGCCCAGCGAGCCATCCTTGTTGACCAGGAACTTTGGCACCACGAACAGGCTGATGCCCTTGACACCCTCGGGCGCCCCGGCCACGCGGGCCAGCACCAGATGGACGATGTTCTCGGCCATGTCGTGCTCGCCATAGGTGATGAAGATCTTGGTGCCGAAGACCTTGTAGCTGCCATCGGGCTGCGGATCGGCCTTGGTGCGCACCAGGGCCAGGTCGGAGCCGGCCTGGGGCTCGGTCAGGTTCATGGTGCCGGTCCACTCGCCGGTCACCAGCTTCTCGAGATAGGTGGCCTTGAGCTCATCGCTGCCCGCCGTCAGCAGGGCCTCGATGGCGCCGTCGGTCAGCAGCGGGCACAGCGCAAAGCTCAGGTTGGCACTGTTGAGCATTTCCACGCAGGCCGCGCCAATCGTCTTGGGCAGGCCCTGGCCTCCAAAATCCTGCGGATGCTGCAGGCCCTGCCAGCCGCCTTCGGCGTACTGGCGAAAGGCCTGCTTGAAGCCCGCCGTGGTGGTGACCACGCCGTCCTTGAGGCTGGAAGGCGCCACGTCGCCCGGCAGGTTCAGCGGCGCCACCACGCCTTCGCACAGCTTGGCGCATTCCTCCAGCACGGCCTGGGCGGTCTCGAGGCCAGCCTCCTCGAAACCGGGCAACTGCGCCACCTGGTCGATCTGGGCCAGATGCTCCATGGCGAACAGCATGTCTTTGAGGGGAGCCGAGTAAGTCATTGTTGAACCTTCCTGAACAGAGCCTGGACCGCCGGCGCGCAGCGCGCGGCGACCTGGGACAGCGGGCGCGCCGCCACGGCACTACTGCATTGCTGCGTTATTGCGTGACGCGGCCCGATGCGTTGACGATGGACAAATCCACGAATTTCGAGCCCGCCTGCGAGCCCGGACGATAGGTAACCCAGTAGCCGCCCAGATCGAAGGCGTCCAGGCCGCGCAGCGAAGCGGCCAGCTTCTCGCGCGTCAGCGGCTGGGTGCGGCGCATGGCCTCCACGATGACGCGGGCGTTCACATAGCCTTCCATCATGGCGTAGCTGACCGGCACGGTCAGCGACTTGCCGGCAGCGGTGGCCGCGTCCCTGAACTCCTTGTTCAGGCGCATGGTCACCTTGTAGGGACTGGGCACGACCTGGGCAATGGACAGGCCGCTCATGAACTCCACGGGCAGGCGCTTGGCCAGCTGCTCGATATCGGCTTCCGATGTCGCGTAGATCTGGGCCGTGCCGCCCGCCATGCGGTACGCCTCGACGAAGGCCGAGGTCACGGGGCTGGAGGCCACCACCATCACGGCCTGCGCCGAAGGCTGGGCCTTTTGCAACTGGGACACGGCCTTGTCCATGGCACCCTTGCCCGTGCTCAGCGAGGCGCTGACCACCAGCTTGGCCTTGGAAGGCGCAATCGCCTTGTCCACGAGTTCCGCCACGGCCTTGGCATCCGGGCGCTCGTCATGCAGCAGGGCCAGGCGCGTGATGCCCACGGTGGCCAGGTGCGAGGCGATCTTGGCCATTTCCTCGGGCAGGTTGGCGCGGGTGCTGAAGATCTGGGGATGGCTCAGCACACGCGTGTCCGTGCTCTGGTAACCGACCAGGGAGATCTGGGACTGGTCGAGCAGCTTGCTGTCCAGCAGCGAAGCCATGTTGCGGTTGCCGAAGTAGCCGGCCAGCACCACGGGCTTGGACTCGTCCAGCAGCTTGCGGGTCTTGTCCACGGTTTCATCGGGGTGGCCCACATCGTCCACCGTGACCAGTTGCACGGTCTGGCCCTGCACGCCGCCGGCCTTGTTGATCTGGTCAAAGTACAGGCGCATGCCCTGGGCATAGGCCCGGCCCTGCGTCGCGCCGGCTCCCGACATGGGTGCCACCTGCCCCACCACCCAGGCATTGGCCTCGGCGGCCAGCGCCATGGCGCCACAGACAAAGGCCACGGCCGTGCGGGCCAGGCGCAAGCGCATCATCTTCATTTCAATCTCCCTCTCGGTTCATGCCATTGCCAGCACCCGCTGGCGGCCAAAGCCGTTGTTGTAGTCGTTGCCGCGAACCATGACCAGCGGGCCATCCCGGCATCCGTGACGGAAAAAGAGGGGCCTTGTGCCCCTCATTTTTCAGCTTTGGTCGCTTACAGCGACTGCACCAGCTCGGGCACGGCCTGGAACAGGTCGGCTTCCAGGCCGTAGTCGGCCACCGAGAAGATCGGTGCCTCGGGGTCCTTGTTGATCGCCACGATCACCTTGGAGTCCTTCATGCCGGCCAAGTGCTGGATGGCGCCCGAGATGCCCAGGGCGATGTACAGCTGCGGCGCCACGATCTTGCCGGTCTGGCCGACCTGCAGGTCGTTGGGCGCATAGCCCGCATCCACCGCTGCGCGGCTAGCACCGATGGCGGCGCCCAGCTTGTCGGCCAGGGGCGTGATGACTTCCTGGAACTTCTCGCTGCTGCCCAGCGCGCGGCCGCCGGAGACGATGATCTTGGCGGCCGTCAGCTCGGGGCGGTCGCTCTTGGTCACTTCACGGCCCACGAAGCTGCTCTTGCCGCTGTCGCCAGCGGCCGCCAGCTGCTCCACCTGGGCGCTGCCGCCCGTGGTGGCCGCTGCGTCAAAGCCCGTGCCGCGCACGGTGATGACCTTGACCTTGTCGCTGCTTTGCACCGTGGCAATGGCGTTGCCCGCGTAGATGGGGCGCTCGAAGGTGTCGGCGCTGTCCACCTTGGTGATGTCGCTGATCTGGGCCACGTCCAGCTTGGCGGCCACGCGCGGCGCGGCGTTCTTGCCGCTGGCGGTGGCGGGGAACAGGATGTGGCTGTAGTTCGAAGCAATCGCCAGCACTTGCGCCGCAATGTTCTCGGCCAGGCCGTCCTTCAGGCTGGCGCCATCGGCGTGGATGACCTTGGACACGCCAGCGATCTGGGCAGCGGCCTGCGCGGCGGCGCCGGCATTCTCGCCCGCCACCAGCACATGCACGTCGCCGCCGCAGGCCAGGGCCGCAGTGACGGTGTTGAGCGTGGCGCTCTTGATGGAAGCGTTGTCGTGTTCTGCAATAACGAGGGATGTCATGTCGCTGTCTTCCTTAGATCACTTTGGCTTCGTTCTTGAGCTTGGACACCAGCGTGGCAACGTCCGGCACCTTGACACCGGCACCGCGCTTGGCGGGCTCGGCCACCTTGAGCGTCTTCAGGCGCGGGGCCACATCGACGCCCAGCTCTTCAGGCTTGACCGTGTCCAGCTGCTTTTTCTTGGCCTTCATGATGTTGGGCAGCGTGACGTAGCGCGGCTCGTTCAGGCGCAGGTCGGTGGTGATGACGGCCGGCAGGCTCAGGGCCAGGGTTTCCAGGCCGCCGTCCACTTCACGCGTGACATTCACCTTGTCGCCAGCGACTTCGACCTTGGAGGCGAAGGTGGCTTGCGGCAGGTCGGCCAGGGCCGCCAGCATCTGGCCGGTCTGGTTGGCATCGTCGTCGATGGCCTGCTTGCCCAGGATGATCAGGCCGGGCTG
>NZ_JBICKW010000017.1:0-24457 GCF_043104645.1 Delftia sp. WSY_12 | reverse complement strand
GCATCGCTGGTCTTGCCGGTCGCCCCGGCAATGCGGGCGACCGTCTCACCGCCTTGCACGACATTGACCACGGGGTTGCTGATGCTGACGCTCAGCCCGCTCTGTTTGGCCCGCATCTCGAACTTGTCGCGCTCGAGCTCGCGCGCCTCGTTGATCTCAACGCTTTTGCCGACGATGTTCACATCGCCCTGCGCCAGCACGGCCGAGCCCGTCTGGCGGTACTGGTTGCCGGCCACGATGGAGGCGTTGCCGCCCTGCGCCTGCACGCTGGAGCCGGCCGCGCGCACGCTTTCGTTGCTGCGGTCGATGGTGACGGACTTGGAGCCCAGCGTGATGCCGAAGCCGCCGCCGCTGAACAGGCCCGATTTCTTGGTCTGGCTGTGGCTGGTGGCGGCGGCGCTGTCCTGGCCCGCCAGCAGTTGCACGTCGCGCCCGGCCACCAGGCCCACGTCGCCCTGGCCCACTACGTGCGAGCCGGTCACACTGATGTCGCGCCCGGCCTGCAGGTAGATGTTGTTGGCACTGAGCACGCTGCCTTCGCTGAGGCTGCTGGCGCCTTCCTCCACGGTGTGCGTGCTCTTCTTGCTCAGGAAGCCGCTTTTCTTGCTGTAGGTTTCCTCGAAGCGGCCGTGTTCGGTCTGCTTATCCTGCAGGTTGACGTCGCGGCTGGCGATGAGGCTGGCGTCGCCCTTGGCGGTGACGGTGGCGCCCTTGAGGGTGATGTCGCCCTTGCCTGCGTCGGCCTTGCCGTTCGCCACGATGCTCAGGTTGCGGCCTGCCTCGATCTCACCGCCCGACAGGGATTCGCTGCGCTGGAACAGCGCATGGTCGTAGTTCTTGCGGTGCTCTTCCTCCAGGCTGCTGGACTTGTCCACCAGGGCTTCGACGCGCACGCTGGCGCCTTGCACCAGAACGTCCTCACCGGCCTTGATGTGCGAGCCCAGGGCCACCACGTCGCCCTTGGCCCGCAGCGTGACGCCGCCTTCGCCGCCATCGATGGTGGTGCCGGTGTGGGTCAGGGTGTCGGTGCGCCGCTGGGTTTCGCCGATCTTGATGCGGATCTCTGGGTCGGTGAGGTTGTTGTCCGCGTCGTAGTGCTGGGTGACGAGGATCTGGTCCTCTTTTTTATGCGTGCTTTCGGCCTTGGCGGTGGCGCCCAGGCGGATGTCGCCGTCGGCATACAGGCCCGCGCCCTTCTTGCCCTCGACCTTGCTGGCGACCAGGTCGATGTTGCCGCCCGCGTCCAGCACGATCTTGCCCGCGTCGCTGACGAAGCGGCCATCGGTGGCGGCGATATTGCCGCTGGCCTGCAGGTAGCCGCCGTCATGCGCGACGATGCTGCCGCGGCTGTTGTCGATGTCGCCCTTGAGGGAGGTCAGCAGGGTGCCGGTCTCTATCTTGCCGTCCCGGTTGTCGAGGCCGCCGCCGCTGAGGCTGGTGTAGCCGCCCGCGCGAATGCTGGCGCCGAAGTTGTCTATGCCTTCGGCGGCGCGTATGGCCAGGTTGTTGGTGACTTCGAGCTGGCCCCGGTTGATGAACTGTCCGTTGAGGTTGAGTTCCAGGTCGTTGGCGCTGATGCCGCCGGGCACGATCTGCATCTGCTTCCAGTCGGGCCAGGCCACGCTCTTGCCGCCGCCCAGCAGGGCGGCCACGCCGCCTTCGGGCGTGGCCAGCTCGGGGCGCGAGAGGTCCAGCGGCCTGGAGGTCCGGGGCGGCAGGCCTTCGTCGCCCGGGCCCTTGATGTCGCTGCCCTGGCCCTTGGTGTCGCCGGCGCCTATGGTGCCGGGGTCGCCGCCCAGGACCTTGAATTCCCTGGGCGCGTCGGCCTTGCCGGCATCGCCGGTCTTGACGTCGCCCTTGACGGCCTGTCCGTCGGGGCCCTTGGCCACGTCGCCGGGCTTGACCTCGCGGTTGCGGGCTTCCACGACCAGGGGCAGGCCCGTGGCGGGATCAATGCCGGGCCGCACGGTGATGGTGCCGCCGTTGATGGTGATGGCATCGCCGACGATGGTGCCGGTATCGGGCCCGACCAGAGTGATGGTGGAGCTGCCGCTGCCGGTGTTCAGGCGCGGCACGCTGCGGGCCAGGCCTTCGACGGTGACGATGTCCCCGTCGGCGTTCTTGCCCTCCCAGGTGATGGTCTGGTTCTTCTTGCGCTGCTCGATGCTGCCGCCACCCACGCTGGCATCCGAGGCCTCATTGACCAGGGAGCCGTCGAAGCCGCCGCCGATGTACAGCTGCGCGCGCTGCGCCACGTCGGTGTAGCCGACGACGCGCACGTCCTTGAGGTCGGCCAGCGCGGCCGGGTAGTCGGGCACCTCGTAGGTGCCGTCGCGCACGTCGGGTTCGCCGCTGCCGCTGCGGGTGCCCGTGGCTTCGTTGTGGATGCTGCCTTTGGCGCTGCCGGCGATGGCGACGCTGCCCTGGTTGCGCAGGGTGCCGGTCCAGGCGACGGAGCTGCCGCCATAGGACCAGCTTTCCGAGGCGCCCACGTTGATGCCGCCCACGTTGAGCTGAAGGTGGCCCAGGGCCAGCAGTTCGTTGCCGGTGGCTCCATAGGCGCCGGCCATGGTGAGGGTGACGTCGCCCAGGCTGCCCACGGTGCCGCCGCTGTTGCTGTAGCCGCCAGACTGGATGTTGAGCTTGCCGCCCGCGACAAGGGTGCCGCCGCTGTTGCTGAAGCCGCCCGTGGTGTTGATGTCGATCTCGCCGGGCGCGCCGCCCTGGCCATAGACCGTGCCCTGGTTGCTGAAGCCCGAGCCCTTGATGCGGATGTCCTGGCCCAGCAGGTTGGCACCGTCGCCGTTGCTGACCGCGCCGCTGGCCTGCAGTTGCAGGCCGCCGCTGGCGGCCACCGTGCCGGTGTTGGCAATGCCGCCGGAGCTGGCGGTGAGCTTCGCATCGCCGCTCTTGGCCAGCAGCGTGCCCTGGTTGTCGATGCTGGCGGCGTTGATGGTGACGCTGCTGCCCTGGATCTGGCCGGTCACCCCTTCGGCAGGGGCGCCATTGCTGAAGGCACCGGTCGAGGTGATGTTGACGGCGCCGCCTGCCTGCATCTGCCCGCCCGCGTTCTGCACGGAGGGGCCCGAGATGGTGAGGTCGCCCCCGGCCGAGATGATGCCGGTGCTGGCGCCACCACTGGCGCCCGCGGAAGTGTAGGGGTCGTTGACGCTGCGCGTGTTGTTGAGGCTGCCCTGGATATTGACGCTGCTGCCTGCGCTGACCACGCCCTTGTTGGTCATGCTGCCGACGTTGACAGTGAGCGCACCGCCCGCATGCACGGTGCCCGGGTCCTGGCTGTAGCGCCAGTCTTCGGGGGCGGAGCCCGCGCCGCAGCCGCTGGCCGAGACACAGCTGCGCGATTCGGTCAGCCCGTTGTCGAAGCTGCCGCCCGAGATGCTGAGGGAGCCCGAGGACTGGATCTGTCCATCGTTGCCTATGCTGCTGCCGCTGAGGGTGACGTCGCCGCCCGCCAGGGAGCCGCTGTTGGAGATGGAGCCGCCATAGACGCCGAGCGAGCCGCTGGCACCTATGCTGCCGCTGTTGCTCAGGCTGCCATCTATGCCCACGCTGGAGCCGGAGATGCTGCCCGAGTTGCCGGTGGCGCCCAGGGAGATGCCTTGCGCGCCGATCTGGCCGCTGTTGTCCAAGGCAGCCATGGTGATGGTGCTGGCGGCAATGTTGCCGCTGTTGCTGGTGCTGCCCGAGACGCCCAGGCTGCCCTGGGCATAGACGCTGCCGCCCTGGTTGCCCAGCGCGCCGTCGATGGTGATGTCGTCGGCCACGACGCTGCCACTGCTCGACAGGGTGCCGCCGTGCGTGAGGTTGCCGCCCGCCTGGATGGTGCCCTGGCTGCTGGTGCCGCCTGCCGCCTGCAGCGCCATGTCCTGCCCGGCACTGAGTTTGCCCTGGCTGCCCAGGCGCGTGGCGCCCCCGGCCTGGACGGTGAGCTTGCCCGGTGTGACGATGCCGCCGGCCCTGGCCAGGTTGCTGTCGATGTTGCGCGCACGGATGGAGATGTCCTGCTGCGACTGGATCAGGCCTTCGTTGGAGAGATCGCCGCCGGTGTCGATGTCCACCGCCTTGGCGAAGGTCATGTCGCCCCGGTTGCGGATGGCACCGTTGTCCGCCTTGAGCCGGGCCTCGCCCAGGAAGAGGCTGTTGCCTTCAAAGCCCAGGTTCTGCGCCGCATGGGCGTCGAAGTCGCCGGCCACGTCGAGGTTGCCGCCAAAGCCGATGCTGCCAGCCTCGCTGCGGGCGGTGAGCCGGCCTTGCGCGACGGTGGCACCGCCAATGGCAATGTCACCCTGGGACTTCAGTCCCAGGTCCTGTTCGGCAGAGACCTTGCCTGCAATGGCGATGGCGCCGCCGGAGCTGGCAAGCTCACCCTTGCGCAGTTGCAGGTCGCCCCCCACGCGCACGCCGTCCGAGCCCTGCAGGCGCGCATCGCCCAGCGTGGCGAGGCCGCCGCCCACGTCGATGGCACCGGCCTTGGCCTCGATGTCCATGCCGTCGTTGACGCGCAGCTCCTTGCCCACGGCGAAGCCCTGGCCGGCGCTGGCATCGAGCCTGCCGGTGACGCGCATCTGCCCACCCGCCTTGCCGCCCGAAGTATCGCCGTAGCTTTGGCCCGCACCGCTTTGCAGGCGTGCATCGCCCAGCACCAGGGTGTCGCCGGCCACGGCAATGCGTCCGCCGGCATTCGCGGCCAGGCCCTGGCCGAAGGCTGCATCTGCACCCACGGTGATGTCCGCGCCAGCGGCGATGTCGGCCGGTCCCTGGACGGTGGCCGCGCCTGCCACCTCGTGGCTGCCTCCCGCGCGGGCCTGGTAGGCGCCGCCGGTCTCCAGGCTTTGCAGGCGGATGTTGCCGCCCGCGTCGATCACGGCAGCCTGGCCGTCGGCCGTGCCGGCCACCACCTTGCCGGCCTCGGCATCGGTGCCGGCCTTGAGGCTCAGCGCCCCCGGCGTGGCCACCGTGCCGGTGACCGAGATGGCGCCCGTGCGCGCCGTGGCGTCGATGCCGGCGCCCATCAGGTCGCCCTGGATGCGCAGGGCATCGTCGGCGCGCAGCGTGGCCTGGCCCTGCGCCAGCACGCTGCGGGTGTGGACGGATGCGGCCGCAACGTCAAGATCGGCGCCGGCCTGCAGGCGTTCGGCCTTGAGGGCCTGTGCCGACCGGATGTCCATGGTGCCCATGGCCGCGATGTCGCCCGCCACCGTGATGTCATGGCCTGCGCGCAGTTGCAGGTTCTCGCCGGAAAGCACGGGCCCCTGGACGTCGATCTGGCCTGCGGACAGGGCGGTGATGCCCCGGTTGGCGACCAGTTGGCCGCGGCTGACGATGCCGCTGTCACCCGCTTCAAGGCGCAGATCGCCGCCGGCCTGCAAGCCCTTGTCCAGGCTGATGGAGCTGCCTGACAGCGCCACGTCGCGCCCGGCATAGGCATCGCCGCGCACGATGGCATCACCCTTGGCGGCAATGCGCGCATCGCGCCCGGCATGCAGTGTTCCATCGACTAGCACATTGCCCGCCGCAGTCACGCCGGCATCGCGCCCGGCCAGCAGGTTGCCCGTTGCAATGCTGCCCGCCGAGGATTCCAGGCGCACGTCGCGCGCGGCCTGCGCCTGCTCCAGGGCGATGTTGCCCTGGCTGCGGATGTCGAGGTCTTCGTTGGTGAGGATGGACTTGGCGGTGATGCCTTCGGCGCCGGCGCTCAGGGTGGTGCTGCCTGCCGAGCGCAAGTCGCCTCCCAGCTGGAGCTTCTGGCCTGCCTTCATGTTGACGGCGCCCTGGGACAGCACATCGCCGGCGATGCGGATGTTGCGGCCCTCGACGGACAGGCCCGCAGCCTCCATGCCCTTGTCGGCAGAGAAGTCGCCGCCCGCACTCCATTGCTGGGAACCGGCCGAGCCCACCTGCCCGCCCAGGCGGATGTCCCCGCCCGCCTTGCCCGTGATGCCGCCGCCCGCAAGGATGTCGCCGTGCGCCGTGAGATTGCCTGCGGCATTGAAGCTGGCCTTGCCGCCCGATGTGACCGGGCCGGCCATGGTCAGGTCGCCACCTGCGCTCAGGCCCAGGTCGCGCCCGGCAGTGATGGCGCCGTCGAACCGGGCGTCGCCCCCGCTGGAAAGATTCGCGCTGCCCGTGACACTGACATCGCCACGCGCATGCAGGGAGTCGCCGACGCGCAGGTTCAGGTCGCCGCCGATGGACAGGCCTTTTTCCGCGCTGCCGAGATCGACCCTGCTGGCGTCCACATTGGTCTCGCCGGCCGAGATGTCACCGTTGATGCCCACGGTGCCCGCCTTCATGCTCAGCGACTGGCCCACCTGGGCACTACCGATGAGGTCAACCGATCGAACACCGTCGAGCTGGAAGTTCTCGCCAACGACGCTGCGTCCCGTGACGTCGATGGTGTCGGCCGAAACCTTGGCGCTGCGGTTGACCTGCAACTGCCCCGACAGCAACGCACCTTGGCCGGCCCGCATGTCCAGGCTGCCCGCGACTGCGGTGACGCCGCCCAGCGACGCACCTTCGCCCGCGTCGATGGCCAGGTCGCCACCCACCAGCAGCTTGCCGGTCTGGTGGACGTTTTTGCCACCCAGTGTGGTGGCGCCCGCAACCTGCACGGTGCTTGCGCCAGAACCCATCTGCAGGTCGCCACCCGCACGCGCCTGCAGGCTGCCGGCGGTCACGAGATCGCCGCTCACGGCGATGCCGCCCTGCGCGCTTTGCAGCCGGATGTCGCCCTGCGCCTGAACGGGTCCGTTGAACTGCATGCCATCGCGGCCGCTGACCTGCAGTTGCTTGCCCGCAGAGACTTCTCCAGCAACGCTGACATAGCCATCGCTGTCGATGCGGATGTCCCGTGCCGATGCCAGGGAACCCGTGCTGACGCGGCCGGCGCTCTGGATCTCCACGTCGCGCTGGTAGGCCAGAAGCGGACCCTGCAGGTTGACGCCCATGCCGGCATCGGTGGAGATGACACGGATCTGGCCTGCGGTCATGGCACCGAGGGCCGTGGCATCGATGGCCAGAGCCCGGCCCGACTGCGCTGGAGCCGGGGTCTGCGGGGACTGCGGGGATTCGGAGGCGGCACGCGCGGAGCCCGGCATGGCGGGCGTCTTGCCTGCCGTCAGGTTGATGCTGGAGATGTCCTGGTTCAGGTAGTGGGCGCGCAGGGGAGCGTCGATGCTCAGCGTCTCGCCGATCAGGTCCAGCTGTCCCACCGTGCCTTCGATGCCCGAGCCGCGCACTTCGATGCGGCCACCGGTCACGTCGAAGCCCTGATTTTTGGCATCCTGGAACGTGCTGCCCAGCCCCCCGGCATCCAGCCAGGTGGGCCGGCCCGTGCTCAGGGTAAGCCTGGGCGTATTGACCACGCCACAGCCATCGCAGGTGATGCCGTTGGGGTTGGCGATGATGACGGTGGCGGGCGTTCCGAAGACTTCCACCGTGCCCCGCATCTGGCTGGGTGTTCCGGTGACGGTGACCTCGTTGACGATGGTGTTGGCCGCGCGCCCGCCAGACAGATTGGGATTGGCAGCCGCCGTGCCGCCCAGCAATGGCGTGCCACCGATGAGGCTGTTGTTGAGAACGACACCGGACGTTGGCACATCGAAGCGCTCGTACTGGTTGAGCGAGGTTCCGGCCGCATTGGGCGCCGTGATGTTGACCAGGGCACCACCACCCGGCAGCGACTGGATGCCCGGCTGGAAGGCCATCGGCGCGCGCGGGTCGGCAATGGGCCCGCCGAAGGGACCTGCGATGGCCCCGGCCGGCGGCTGCGGCTGGGCCTGCGCGGTGCCAACCATGACCAGTTGCAGTTGAGTCAGCCAGAAAACAGCGGCCATGAACGCCGCTGTGCGCCGGGCCCACCGAGGGGCGCGGTGCGCGGTTCTCGGTTCCTCGGGCACAGGGGAGGACTGTTGGTTGTGCTGGCTCATGGTCGGTGCTTGCATGCTGGGCTCCCTCTTCATTGCTCTGTCTTGTCTGTCTCTGTGTTGCTGCTGTCTTGCTGCCGGTGCGCCTGTGCGGGCGGTACAGCGCTAGAACTGGTAGGCCAGGCTGGCATTGACACGCCAGCCGGGCTTGGGCATTTCACTGGGTGTGCGCAACGGCTTGCCCGCGATCAGCTCGGCGAAGCCGCCCGCGAAGGCGATGCGCAGCCCGCCTCCCGCGCTGGCCAGGGCATGTGAGCGGCTGTCTGCAACGGTGGACAGCCGCGCCGCATCCACAAACAGGTAAGGCTCGTAGCGGATCTGCCCGCCCAGGATCTGTGGCGGCCGCTGCAACGCCCATTCATTGCGCCAGACCATGCCCTTGTCGCCGCCAACGGCCGATTCGGGAAATCCGCGCACGCTGCCCACGCCTCCGGCGAAGATCTGCTCGGACGAGTACAACGGATGCCGGCTCCATTGGCCCAACGCACGCGAGCGCCAGGTCAGGAGGCTGCCCAACGGCCGCTCCACCGATGCCGACAGCTCCAGCTTGGTGAACCGGTAGCGGGCGGCCTCCCGGGGCAGGTCGGCCGGGTCGCGGTTGGTGTCCAGCCAGGGCATGCCGCGCGAGATGCCCGCATCCACCGTCCACTGGCCCAGCCCCTCGCCGGCTTGAAAGCGCGTGAGGCGGTTGATGCCCAGGCGCAGCACGGCCTGGGTCTGCGGGCTGAGCGAGATGTTGTTGACGGAACGCTCGGACTTGCGGTGCGAGAAGCTCAGGTCCATGGCCGTCTTGCTGTTCTGGTCGCGCTGCAGCAGGCGGCTCAGCGACAGCGTGTAGGTCTTCGATGTGCCGTGGACCAGGGCGGTGTCGCCGATGAGGTTCTGGTACTCCGAGACGGAAGCCATTGCCGACAGCGTGGCATAGCCCAGGGGCATGGAGAAGGTGCCATACAGGGCGTTGGTTTCCGTGCTGGTGGTCAGGCCGGCGCCCAGCGACTCCATCAGGCCCAGCACATTGCCGGCGTCCAGGCCCAGCTGCACGCGAAGGCGGCCGGTGGCGGCCGCGCCCTGGTTGTCCAGCGAGACGTTGTAGCGCGCGGCCTGGCCCGCCTGGTTGACGAACTCGACGATGGAGCCGCCCGGCTGCGTGCCCGGGCGGATCTGCACCTGCACGTTGTTGCGCCTGAGGCGGTTGAACTGGTCCACCGACTGCTCGATGTCGCGCAGGCGCAGCACGTCGCCCTGCTTCATGGCAAGGGCCAGATGCACGCCCGGAGCCTGATCGTCGCCAGGACCGACGGGGGTGCCGTTGAACAGCAATTGCTCGATGCGGCCCGGCACGATGGTGAGGGACAGCACGCCCTCCTGCAGGCTCTGGTTGCCCACGTAGGCACGCGAGGTGGTGTAGCCCGCAGCGATCAGGGCCCGGTTGACCCGCTCCAGCAGCACGTTGATGTGTTCGACCCCGATCGAGCGGCCGACAAAGGGCGCGGTGACCCTGGCAAAGACAGCCTCCGGCAGCAACGCCATGCCGTCTTGCCTGATGGTATGAATGGGAAAGGCCGGTCCCTGGGGCTGCAGGCCTTCGGGGAATCGGTCGTCCATGCCTGCGGCTGCGGCAGCGGGTTGCTCGAATTCAATGCTGGCGGGTGCGGAGCGGCGCAGCATTTCCTCGCGCAGTTTTTCCTGCTGCTCGCGGATGATCTGGTCGTTGGGGTCGCGCGCAGACACAGGCTGTGCATGGACGAGCATCGGGCTGAGGGCCAGCGCGCAGATGCCCGCGGCGGAGATCCAGTGGCTCATGCGGTTCACCACCAGAAGATGCCGAGGTGGTCCTCGATGCGCACCGCATCGCGGGAAGGCTTGCGAATCACCTCGATGGCGCCGTCCACGCCTTCGGAGGCTTGCAACACCCCGCCGTCCTGGTATGCCAGCCCCTTGAGAACCAGCCGTCCTTGCTGGACGGTGTAGCTGCCGCCCTGGTCGGTGGCATAGATCCTGGCCCAGGTGTCGCCGAACAGGGCCTTGAGGCCCTTGTCGCGCAGGATGACGGTATGCACGGGGCGCCCTCGCGCGATGATCTCGGGAGCCTCCAGGGTCATGCCCTTGCCTGCGTAGACCTGGCCGGCATCGTTGAGGATCTGCCCGCCAGCACGTATATCGACCGATTCGGCGCCCATGATCTGCCCGCCCACCAGCGCCTCGTTGGAGGAGGCTGTGCGCCTGCAGACGAACAGGAAGCAGCTTTGCCGGTATTCGAATCCGCCAATGCTGTGCGCCTTGGTCACGACGCTTTCTTGCGCCTCTATCTTGATGCCGCCCTGGTTGGAGAACACATGGCCGCCCAGGTTGGAGAAGTTGCGCGCCTTGACCTGCACATTGCCTTGCGCCACCCAGTAGGCCTGGTTGGCAGGATCGGCCAGCTCGCCCATGTCCACGCTGTAGCCTTTCCTGCGCTTGAAGACGCTGTGCGATGCCCAATCTTCCAGGCCGGCACCGGCGATGTGCACGCTTTCGTTGCGCACATCCGCAGCTCCCCGAATGACCAGATCGCTGTTGGATACGATGCGTGCGTTGATGGAATCCACGCCCTGCCCGCTGTCCAGCAGCACGGAGCCTTCCTTGCCGAAGATCAGCGCGGTTTTCGCGGCCCCCACGGGCGTCCTGTGCTCTATGCCGCCACCGGCCTTGAGCACGACGGCATGGGCATCCTCTGCCTCGCCCACGCCTTGCTGGCCGGATATCTCGCCACCCAGGTTGCGGATGGCCCCTTCGGCCTGGAGGCGAACACGGCTGCCGGCCGCCAGCAAGCTGGTCTCGTCGCCGCGCGAAACGAGCGCGATATCCCGGGAGCGTATGTCCACCTGCCCCTGGGCCTGCACCTTGCCGCCGATCTGCTCCAGCTGTCCCGTGCTGGTCAGCCGGAAATCCCCGGCCGAGGCCACCATCTGCCCCTGGTTGCGCACACCGGCGCCCTGGTCGGTCACCAGAATCTCGATACGCCCGGAGGTGACCTTGGAATCCGCATTCAGGTCCACAGCCAATGCGGTGCTGCGCGCCTTCCCGCCCTCGTAGTAGACCCATGGCGTCAAGTTGTCCGTTGGCGACGCCGCCGTATCGAACTGGGCCGTGGATTCCCCGGCCACCATGCGGACCAGGGCGCTTGACGATGAGAACTCGTTGGTGACGGCACCCTGCAGGGCAATGCTCTTGGCAATCATCTCCAGACGGATCAGATTGCCGGTGACTCCCTGCTCGCCAATCACGATCTCGCCTTGCTTCGTATGGACATCCACCAACCGCTGGACATAGCCCGAAGGCTGCAATTGATCGCGCAGTGTCACGGCGCCCGTGGTCAGGGCAACGCTGCCGAAATTGACGAAGCTGCCGCCATTGACGCGTATGCCGTTCTGATTTGCAAAAATCAGATTGGCGCGGGGGCCATTGACATCGATGGTTCCTGTGATATGCGAGGGCGCGGCGGAAAACACCTCGGCCACGATGGTTCGCGCCTTGACGCCCTCATTCAGGAACGTGAGCCCAGCCTTGCCCACATCGAACTGGCTGAAGCCGTTGTATGAAACACCGTCCGTGACCTGGGCCGGCGTGACCTGCACGCGGCCACCATCACCCATGTTCACCCGCGTGGCGGAATCTGGCAGGGCCGTGACCCTGGAAACTACCTCCGACCGGACTTCCCCCACTGTCCCCCAACCGCAGGCAATGACGCCCAGCGCACCGCAAAGCACGGCGCCTCTCATTGATTTCTTCATATTGCATAGCCAGCCGCGCCCAGGCACCGGGTACTGTAGCCAGCCTGTCCATCTGGTTGAACTCCATTGCCGGCACATGGCATCCTTTGCCGGCAACCCTCTCTTTCAAAATCTCCACTGCCAATGGCTATGCCCATAGCCCACTGACAGCGGGAGCAGATGATCAGCGAAATCACCGCTATCGCCAATACACTTTTTTTGACAATGGGATTTTCATCCTAGGAAATATCTAATTTTTCTGGAAAAAATCAGACCACTCCTAATTGATTAGCATGCCATTAATATGGCATTCGTTTTTTCCGTCGCCCGATTGGCCAGGGCGATAACGCCAATCACGCCAGTGCAGTTACCCGGGCCATGCGCCCGTCGGCCGGATGCTTCCCGCCACAGGTCTTCCCGCATTCCAGGCGTGCCGGCCGGAAACCTGTGCGCCACCTGCGAACCCGAGCGTGCTCCAAGGGCGTGGCCATGGCGGAATGTGCCGCCTGGCGCTTTGGCTTACCATCGCCGGCCCTCTGCTTGATAGGTACAAGCCATGATCCGCGTCTCTGAACTGAAACTGCCCCTGTCGGCGGTGCAATACCACCCCGACAGCCACACCGAATACCTGCCCCTGGAGCCGCTGCGCGCCCTGGCCGCGCGCCAGCTGGGCATTGCCGAGGAGGCCATTGCCTGCGTGCATGTGCACAAGCGCAGCTTCGATGCGCGCAAGTCCGAGCTGCTGGCCGTCTACATCGTCGACCTGACGCTGGCCGACGAAAGCCAGGAAGCCGCGCTGCTGGAGCAGTTCTCCAGCCATGCCCATGTGAACCCCACGCCCGACATGCGCTGGCATGCCGTGGGCCAGGCGCCTGCCGACCTGCAGCGCCGGCCCGTGGTGGTGGGCTTCGGGCCCTGCGGCATCTTTGCGGCCCTGGTGCTGGCGCAGATGGGCTTCAGGCCCATCGTGATCGAGCGCGGCCGCTCGGTGCGCGAGCGCACCCAGGACACCTGGGGCCTGTGGCGCAAGCGCGAGCTGGTGCCCGAGTCCAATGTGCAGTTCGGCGAAGGCGGCGCAGGCACCTTCTCCGACGGCAAGCTCTACAGCCAGATCAAGGACCCGCGCCACCTGGGCCGCAAGGTGATGCAGGAATTCGTCACCCACGGCGCGCCGCCCGAGATCCTCTATGCCGCGCATCCGCACATCGGCACCTTCAAGCTGGTGAAGGTGGTCGAGGGCATCCGCGAGGAGATCATCCGCCTGGGCGGCGAGATCCGCTTCGGCCAGCGCGTGTGTGACATGCGCATCGAGGGCGAGGGCAAGGACCGCCGTCTCACCGCCCTGGAAGTGCTGGACCAGGACAGCGGCGAGCGCCAGTGGCTGGAGACCGACCATGCCGTGATGGCCCTGGGCCACAGCTCGCGCGACACCTTCGCCATGTTCTACGAGCGCGGCGTGCACATGGAGGCCAAGCCGTTCTCGGTGGGCTTTCGCATCGAGCATCCGCAAAGCGTGATCGACCGCGCGCGCTGGGGCAGGCATGCCGGCCACCCGCTGCTGGGTGCGGCCGACTACAAGCTGGTGCACCACGCCAGCAACGGGCGCGCGGTCTACAGCTTTTGCATGTGCCCGGGCGGCACCGTGGTGGCGGCCACCAGCGAGCCCGAGCGCGTGGTCACCAACGGCATGAGCCAGTACTCGCGCGCCGAGCGCAATGCCAACGCCGGCATGGTCTGCGCCATCGACCCCTCCGACTACCCGCGCGATGCCAAAAGCTTTGCCTGGGCCTTCGACGGCAAGACCCATGGCGTGGAAAACCTCAAGGACGGCGAGCTGCACCCGCTGTCGGGCATCGTGCTGCAGCGCCAGCTGGAGACCAAGGCCTACCTGCTGGGCGGGCGCAACTACAACGCGCCGGGCCAGCTGGTGGGCGACTTCATCGCGGGCAAGGAATCGGCCGCGCTGGGCGAGGTCGAGCCCTCCTACAAGCCCGGCATCACGCTGACCAACCTGCACCACGTGCTGCCGGCCTATGCCATCGAGGCCATGCGCGAGGCGCTGCCCGCCTTCGGCAAGAAGATCCGCGGCTACGACATGCACGATGCCGTGCTCACCGGCGTGGAAACGCGCACCTCCTCGCCCGTGAAGATCGAGCGCGGCGCGGACTTCCACAGCCTGAACACGCGCGGCCTGTACCCGGCCGGCGAAGGCGCCAGCTACGCGGGCGGCATCCTGTCGGCCGGCGTGGATGGCGTGAAGGTGGGCGAGGCCGTGGCCTGCGCCATCCTCGGGCTGCCCCTGCCCTCGTCGGGTGCACGCGGCTCCGGTGGCGCAGCATGACACCGCGTCCGCCCCGTTTCGCCGCCCCCTCGCGCACCCAGCTGCTGGCCGCCATTGCGGCCATGGGCGTGGTGGTGCTGTCGTCCAACATCCTGGTGCAGTACGCCATCAACGACTGGCTGACCTGGGGCGCCATCACCTATCCGTTCGCCTTCCTGGTGAGCGAGCTGGTCAACCGCAGCTTCGGCCCGCAGCAGGCCCGGCGCGTGGCCTGGGTGGGCTTTGCCGTGGCCGTGGCCGCCTCGCTGGTGCTGGCGCCGCCGCGCATCGCGCTGGCCTCGGGCGCGGCCTTCATTGCCTCGCAGTGGCTGGACATCGGCGTGTTCCACCGCCTGCGTGCAGGCCGCTGGTGGCGTGCCCCCCTGGTGGCCACGCTGCTGGCCGCCTGCCTGGACACCTTCCTGTTCTGGAGCATCGCCTTCGCAGGCTCCGCCGAGCCCTGGATGACCTGGGCCCTGGGCGACCTGGGCGTGAAGCTGGTGCTGGGCGTGGCGCTGCTGCTGCCGTTCCGCCTTGCCATCGCCCGGTGGTGGAAAGGCCCATCGGCAATCGCCAGCGCCAAATAAAGCCGACGCGGTTCGCACGGACTCGATCTCAAGCCAGGGGCACCGCGCAACGGGAAGCGGCTTCCGCCGCTCAGGGCGAGTCGAATAACTATGGGTTGCGCTGCAGATAGTCCACGGCCAGCGCGGCCAGTGAGCGCGCACCCGTGGGCAGTTGCTTCTCGTCGATGTCGAACAGCGGCGAGTGGTTGGACGGCGCCTTCGCGAAATCCTGGCCGGCCGGCGGTGCGCCCAGGAAGTAGAAGAAGCCCGGAACCACCTTCTGGAATTCCGAGAAATCCTCGGAGCCGCTGACCTTGGGAATCACCATGGCCTTGCCGCCCATGGCCAGCTTGAGCGCGGGCAGCGAGGCCTCGGTCAGTGCGGCGGGGTTGGTGGTCACCGGATAGGCCACGGGACCGAAACGCACCTTGGCCTTGGCGCCGCTGGAGGCCGCGATCTGCTCGGCCGTGGCAGTGATGCGCTTGTGTGCCTCCTGGCGCATGTCCTCGTCGAAGGTGCGCAGCGTTCCCTGCATCTCCACGTTGTCCGGGATGATGTTGTAGCGCGTGCCGCCCTGGATCGAGCCGATCGTCAGCACGGCCGGCTCCAGGCCGATGTTGAGCTGGCGGCTGACCACGGTCTGCAGGCCCAGCACCACCTGGCTGGCAGCGACGATGGGATCGACCGCATTCCACGGCGACGAGCCATGGCCGCCCCGGCCCTCGACCTGGATGCTGAGGCTGTCCGAACCCGCCATCAGCGGCCCGCTGCGGTAGCCCACCATGCCCGACGGCAGGTTGGACGTGATGTGCAGGCCGTAGATGGCCTGCACGTCCTTGAGCACGCCGGCCTCCACCATGGCCTTGGCGCCGAAGCTGGGCACATGGCCGTGGGCATCGGCCTCCACGGGAGCGCCTTCCTCGGCGGGCTGGAAGATGAACTTCACCGTGCCGGGCAGCTTGGCGCGCATGCCGGCCAGCGCCTCGGCCGCACCCATGAGCATGGCCACGTGGGCATCGTGCCCGCAGGCATGCATGACCGAAACCTCCTTGCCCATGTACTGGGCCTTGGCCTTGGAGGCAAAGGGCAGGCCGGTCTTCTCGGCCACGGGCAGCGCATCCATGTCGGCACGCAGCGCCACGGTCTTGCCCGGCCGGCCGCCGCGCAGCACGCCCACCACGCCCGTGCCGCCCACGCCGGTCTGCACCTCCATGCCGAGGCGGCGCAGGTGATCGGCCACCACCTTGGCCGTGCGTTCTTCCTGGCCCGACAGTTCGGGGTGCTGGTGGATGTCGCGGCGCCACTCCACCATCTTGGGCGCCAGCGGCTGGATGGCGGCATCCAGGGCCGCCAGGCCCTGTGCATCGAGCCCCTGGGCGCTGGCCGCCAGTGGCAGGCCGCAGGTCAGCAGCCCGGCCAGGGCGATGGAGCGCAGGCCTGTGCGCGGGAAGGAGGAAGGCTTTGTCTCGGCGCTGGTGTGGAGCATCTTCGTGGTCCTGGAAAGTGGCACAAGCAGCCATGCTAAAAGTGAAGCACGTATGACGGACACGTCAAAATCGCCATTCGAGGAGCCAGAATCGCCATGCCCCGGACCTTTGTCATCGAGCTGCCCTGCCTGGAGCACAGCGCCATCGGCCACGCCGCGCACCTGGTGGAGATGCTGCGCAGCGCCAACCTCGTCGCCAGCCTGCGCCTGGGCCGGCGCGCACCGCGCTTTGGCTGGCGCTGGGTCGACGGCCAGGACCGGCCCCTGCCCGCCATGCCGCACGCGGACGAAGGCGCGGCAGCCGAAGGGCCCGCGCAGGCCGTCTTCGTGAGCGCGCTGCACTGCCCTGACATCCCGTCCATCCGCGACATCGTCGCCGCGCATCCGGCCCTCGTGCGCCGCATCACCACGGCCTTCGACCAGGGCCTGGCCGTCTGCACGCTGGGCAGCGCCGCCTGGTTTGCGGCAACCGGCGGCCGCTGCCAGGGCCGGCTTGTGGCCCTGCCCTGGTATTTCATGGGCGGCTTCGGCCTGGACTTCCCGGGCATCGAACTGGCCGAGGGCCAGCCCTTCGTGGACGACAGGCCCTGGCTCAGCGCCTCCCATCCCGAGGCCTTGGCGCCCATGGCCGTTGCACTCACACGCCATGCCTTCGGCGACGACCTGGCCGCAGCGCTGGCCGCCGTGCTGCAGCCCGATGCCCAGCGCGAACGCGCCACCCGCGCCGCCCTGCAGGACCGCCGCATTCCCGCCACGCGCAACAGCGTGCTGGCCCATGCCATCGCCTGGCTGGAAGCGCGCGTGGAGCAGCCCTATGACCTGCAGGCCCTCGCGCACGCGGCATCCACCAGCCCGCGCACCCTGCTGCGCCACTTCCAGCAGGAGCTGGGCCACAGCCCGCTGGACCACCTGCACCGCCTGCGCTGCGCACGGGCCCGGGTGCTGCTGGAGATCACGCTGGAGAGCGTGCCGTCCGTGGCGCTGGCCTGCGGGTATGGGGATGCCTCTGCGTTTCGGCGGGTGTTCTTGCGGTATGTGGGGATGGCGCCTGCGGCCTATCGGGAAAGGCATGCGTTGAGGGCGCCCAGGAGGCGGTGGAGGGTGGGGGCTGCCTGATTGTTTTTGCCCCTGCCGGGGCAAAAAACAGACCCGAGAACAAGAAAGACTCAGTCCACCGTCACCTTCGCCTCCCGAATCACCCTCCCCCACTTCTCCGTCTCGGCAGCAATGAACCGATCGCACTCCTCAGGCGTGGACCCCTCCGCAAACGTCCCCATCACCTGCTCCAGCCGCTGCGACACCTCGGCACTGCGGATGATGCGCGACACCTCGGCGGACATGCGCTGCACGATCTCGCGCGGCACGCCGGCCGGCGCGATCATGGCCGCCCAGGTGCTGCCCAGCAGGCCGTCGTAGCCCTGCTCCACGAAGGTGGGCACGTCGGGCAGCGCGGCCAGGCGCTTGTCGCTGGCCACGCCGATGAGGCGGATGCGGCCGGCCTTGGCGGGCTGGATGAGGTTGGGCGGCGGGTCCAGGAACAGCGGGATCTGGCCGCCCATGAGGTCGGCCAGCGCGGGCGCGGCGCCCTTGTAGGGCACGTGGACCATGTCCGTCTTGGTGAGCAGCTTCATCAGCTCGGTGGTCAGGTGGGCGCTGGAGCCGCTGCCCGAGGAGCCGAAGCCCACCTTGCCGGGATTGGCCTTGGCATAGGCGATCAGCTCGGGCGTGGTCTTGAAGGGCGCATTCATGGCCACGGCAGCGACCAGGGGCGAGACGCCCATCAGCGAGACGCCGACCAGGTCCTTCTTCGGGTTGTAGGGCAGCTTGGGATAGAGCGTGGTGTTGGCCGCATAGGCCGCGATGACCACGCCGAAGGTGTGCCCGTCCGGCGCGGCCTTGGCGATCTGGTCCACGCCGATGATGCTGTTGGCGCCGGGCTTGTTCTCCACGATGACGGGCTGGCCCAGGGCCTTTTGCAGGCCGACCTGCAGCAGGCGCGCCATCTGGTCGGTGAAGCCGCCTGCCGTGTACGGAACGATGATGCGGATGGGCTTGGAGGGCCAGGGGCTCTGGGCCCAGGCCGAGGGGGCCAGCACGGTGGTGGCCGCTGCAGCGGCGGCAGCGGTCGATTGCAAAAAGCCGCGGCGGGAAGTCGAAGGCATGGTGTCTCTGGATTCTTCTCAGTTAAAAAATGGCCCCCACGCTACCCTTGCTGCGCAAGGTCCGCTGCCCCCCAAGGGGGCCGCTTTTCATCTTGGGGCGGCCCGGCGATGAAAAATGACCCCCACGCTACCCTTGCTGCGCAAGGTCCGCTGCCCCCCCAAGGGGGCCGCTTTTCATCTTGGGGCGGCCCGGCGATGAAAAAACGCCACGCAACAGCGCAGCGTCGGATGGAAAACAAGGCTCAATACCCCCGCGCCACATCCACAAGGTTGAGCAGCGGCTCGCCCGCGCGCAGGCGGCGCAGGTTCTCCAGGCACTGGCGCGCCACGGTGTCGGCCGAGGCCTGGGCCGCGATGTGCGGCGTGACAAAGGCCTTGGGATGGCCCCAGACCTTGTTGCCGGGCTGGGGCGGTTCGTCGCGCAGCACGTCCAGCGCGGCGCCGGCCAGGTGGCCTTCGTCGAGCAGGGCCAGCAGGTCGTCTTCCACCACCTGCTCGCCGCGCCCCACGTTGATGAAGTAGGCACCGCGCGGCAGCAGGGACAGGGTTCGGCGGTCCAGCAGGTCGCGCGTCTCGGGCGTGAGCGGCAAGGCGCAGACCAGGATGTCGCTGGTGGACAGCAGCTGCTTCAGACCTTCGGCACCGCTGTGCGTGGCCAGGCCTGCAATGCTCTTGGCGCTGCGGCTCCAGCCTGCGACGGGGTAGCCGACGGCCTGCATGGCGCCGGCCACGAAGCGGCCGACCTCGCCCAGGCCCAGGATGCCCACGCGGCAGTCTGCGCTGGCGCGCACGGGGCGGCGCAGCCAGTCGCCGGCCTGCTGCTGGCGGGCGAACAGGTCCAGCTCGCGCGTGTGGCGCAGCGCGGTGCCGACCACGTACTGGGCGATCTCCACATGCTGCTGCGGATCGACGGTGCGCGCCACGGGCAGGCCGGCCGGCAGGTCGGGCACGGCCAGCAGCTTGTCCACGCCCGCGCTGGGCGCGCACAGCAGCTTCAGGCCCGGATAGGCCGGCAGCACGCCCGGCTTGAGGCTCCAGGCGAGCATGGCCTCGACCGCATCGGCCGGCGCCTCCTCGCGGTGGCCCCAGACCTGCACGCCGGGCGCCAGCGCGCGCAGCGAGTCGACGATGGGCGCGCCCATGCTCGGATGGATGTTGACCAGAATTCCCATGGTTTCCTTCAGTCCTTGTAAGAAGGGTCTATGCGGTCCAGGCGGCGCAGCAGGCCGGGCCAGGCCAGGCCTGCGCCCTTGCCCTTGGTGACCTGGCGCGACTGGTTGACCGCGTCGGCAATGATGTCCTGCGGGATGCGCGTGAGCTCGCCGCCGCCCGACTGCGCCAGGATCTGGATGCGGCAGGCCGACTCCAGCGTGTACATGGCCAGCACGGCCTCGGCCACGTTGCGGCCGCAGGTCAGCAGGCCGTGGTTGCGCAGGATGAGGAAGTTGCTGGCGCCCAGGTCATCGACCAGGCGCGGCTTCTCGTCGTCGCGCAGGGCCACGCCTTCGTAGTCGTGGTAGGCCAGGCGCGCCAGCGGGAAGATGGACTGCTGCGAGATGGGCAGCAGCCCCTCCTTCTGCGCCGAGACGGCCACGCCATAGCGCGTGTGCGTGTGCAGCACGCACTGCACCTCGGGACGGCCGTCGTGGATGGCGCTGTGGATGACGAAGCCGGCCGGGTTGACGTCGTACTCGGTCTCCATCAGCGGCCGGCCTTCATGATCGACCTTGACCAGGCTGGACGCGGTGATCTCGTCGAACAGCATGCCGTAGGGGTTGATCAGGAACTGGTCGGGCTGGCCCGGCACGCGCGCCGAGATGTGGGTGAAGATCAGGTCGTCCCAGCCGAAGTGGGCGACCAGCCGGTAGGCGGCGGCCAGCTCGATGCGGGTCTGCCATTCCTCGGCCGTCACCTGGCGGCGGACCTCGGACATCGTGGTGTCGTTGCTCATGGGGTGTACCTCTTGGTGGACATCGTGGTGGACATCGTTTGGAGAAAGCATCCGCCGGTTCAGCGCCCCGTCGCGTACTGGTCGCGCAGCTCGCGCTTGAGCACCTTGCCGATGGCGCTGCGCGGCAGCTCGGCAATGAAGCGCAGGTCCGCCAGGCGCTGGGTCTTGCCGGCCCGCTGGTTGTACCAGCCCATGATGTCCTCGGGCAGGGCCGGCTGCCCCGCGCGCGACACCACGTAGGCCACGGGCGTCTCGCCCCATTGCTCGGAAGGCACGCCGACCACGGCCACGTCGTCCACGGCCGGGTGGGCGCGCAGCTGGGTTTCCAGGTCGCTGGGGTAGATGTTGAAGCCGCCGCTGATGATCATGTCCTTGCGGCGGTCGAACAGGGTGAGGAATCCATCGGCATCGAAGCGGCCCACGTCGCCCGTGCGGATGAAGCGCTTGCCCGTGGGGTCGAACCATTCGGCTTCGCGCGTCTTGGCGGGCTGGCCGTGGTAGCCGGTCATCATGCTGGCAGAGTGGCCCACGACCTCGCCATCCTCGCCCGGGGCGACCTCGCGGCCGTCCTCGTCGATGAGGCGGATGTCATGGCCCTCGGCGGGCCTGCCCACGGTGTGCAGCTTGTCCGGGTGCAGATGGGCTTCGAGGATGCAGGTGCCGCCGCCTTCGGTCATGCCGTAGAACTCGGTCAGGCTGCCGGGCCAGCGCGCCACCACGTCGGCCTTGAGCTCGGCCCGGAACGGCGCGCTGGTGCAGAACTTGGCGCGGAAGCTGGACAGGTCATGCTCGCCGAACTGCGGCAGCGCCATGATGCGCTGGTACTGCACGGGCACCAGCATGGTGTGGGTGACGCGGTGCTGCTGGGCCAGCTGCAGGTAGCGGGCCGCGTCGAATTTGGGCATCAGTACCACGCAGCCGCCGCTGCCCAGCGTGGGGAAGAACACCACCAGCGTGGTGTTGGAGTACAGCGGCGTGGCCAGCAGCGTCGTGCCATCGGGGCCATAGCCGTAGACGCTGCCCCGGTTGATGTGGGCCCAGCGCATGCCGTGCGACTGCACGATGCCCTTGGGGGTGCCCGTGGTGCCCGAGGAATAGATGATGTTGAACGGCGCGGCCGGCTCCACGCTCACGGGCGCGGGCTGCGCGCCTTCGGGCGCCAGCCAGTCGTCAAAGGCACGGCCGGGCGCGGCGCCGTCCAGCGAGATGCATTGCAGGGCGCCGTCGGCAGGCACCAGGTCCTGGGCCGCCTTGTCGAGGAACAGGTGGCGCGCCTGGGCATCGCGCAGCATGGAGGCCAGGCTGTCGGCCGTGGAGGACGGCGCCAGCGGCGCAACCACCACGCCCGCGCGCAAGGCGCCCAGGAACAGCGCGGCATAGCGCACCGAGTTCAACGCGCAGATGGCAATCGCCTGGCCAGGCTGCACGCCGTCGCGCTGCAGCGCGGCAGCCACGCGGTCCATGAGGGCGTCAAGCTGCGCGTAGCTCAGCGTCTGCTGGTCGTCGCGCAGCGCGGCATGGGCGGGCTGCTGGCGCGCGTGGCTGCGGATCAGCTCGGCCAGCGTGGTGAAGGGCGCATCGGGCGAAGGCAGGGAGACAGTCATGAGGGACTCCGTTTCACGAATTCACGAATCTCAAGCGGACTGCGCCCGCCAGCCTCCTGGCCCTGCGGGCGCATTGGAGGACAGGCCTACTTGGCGGCCAGGCCCAGGCGGTCGATCAGGACCTTGTCCTTGGCATAGGCCTCGCGCACCCACTGCGCATAGTCGGCGCCGGAGCGGTACCAGGCGTCCTGGTTCAGCTGCTTGAGCACCTCGATGTGGCGCGGGTCATCCATGGCTTTCTTGAAGGCGTCGTGCAGCTTGCGCACCACGGCCGGGTCCATGCCCTTGGGGCCGGCCAGTCCGTAGGGCGAGGTGGAGACCACGCCATAGCCCAGCTCCTTGGCCGTGGGCACGTCGGGCCAGCGCTGGGTGCGCTTTTCGCCGAAGGTCATGAGCAGGCGCATCTGGCCGCCATCCACATAGGTGTCCCAGCCCGAGGCATCGCTTTGCGCGGCCACGTGGCCGCCCAGCAGGGCCTGCTGCAGGTCGGCGTTGCCCTTGAAGGGCACGTGGTTGAGCGTGACCTTGGCGTTCTCGGCCAGCTCCTCCATCAGCAGGTGGGGCGAGGAGCCTATGCCGGTGGAGCCGTACTCGATCTTGCCGGGGCTGTTGCGCGCGGCGGCAATGTATTCGTTGAAGCTCTTGTAGGGCGAGTCCGAGCGCACCGTGAAGCCGAAGGTGTAGCCCGAGACGCCGATGATGTAGGTGAAGTCCGTGACCGGGTTCCAGGCCGTCTTCTGCATGTGCGCCATGCGCAGCATGGACATGGGGAACTGGGTGATGGTGTAGCCATCGGGCTTGGCCGTGCGGGACATGTTGCCCGGGCCCAGCGTGCCGCCCGCGCCGGGCTTGTTCTCCACGATGATGGTCTGGCCCAGCTGCTTGCCCGCGATGTCGGCCAGGGTGCGCATGTGGCGGTCGGTGGAGCCGCCTGCGGGGAAGGGCACGATCAGCGTGATCGGGCGCGTGGGAAAGTCGCTGGCCTGGGCCCATGCCGGCGCGCTGGCGCCCGTGGTGGCCACAAAGACAACAGCCGCAAGCGCAAGGCTGCGGCGGCCAATGGAAATCTGCATGTCTGTCTCCTGCATCTCTGAACCAGGTGGGGCCGGGGCACATGCCTTGTGTGCCGCTCTGGCCAGGGCCCGGATGCTTCACCCGGGCCCGTTGGCACCGCCTCCCGGTGCGGCGCCTTGCATTCTTACAGCGACTGCACCAGCTCGGGCACGGCCTGGAACAGGTCGGCCTCCAGGCCGTAGTCGGCCACCGAGAAGATCGGTGCCTCGGGGTCCTTGTTGATCGCCACGATCACCTTGGAGTCCTTCATGCCGGCCAAGTGCTGGATGGCGCCGGAAATACCGGCCGCAATGTACAGTTGGGGCGCCACGATCTTGCCGGTCTGGCCGACCTGCAGGTCATTGGGCGCATAGCCTGCGTCCACCGCTGCGCGGCTGGCACCGATGGCGGCGCCCAGCTTGTCGGCCAGCGGGGTCATGACTTCGTTGAACTTCTCGCTGCTGCCCAGCGCGCGGCCGCCGGAGACGATGATCTTGGCAGCCGTCAGCTCGGGGCGGTCGCTCTTGGTCACTTCACGGCCCACGAAGCTGCTCTTGCCGTTGTCGCCAGCGGCGGCCAGCTGCTCCACCTGGGCGCTGCCGCCCGTGGTGGCCGCTGCGTCAAAGCCCGTGCCGCGCACGGTGATGACCTTGATCTTATCGCTGCTTTGCACCGTGGCAATGGCGTTGCCTGCGTAGATGGGGCGCTCGAAGGTGTCGGCGCTGTCCACCTTGGTGATGTCGCTGATCTGGGCCACGTCCAGCTTGGCGGCCACGCGCGGCGCGGCGTTCTTGCCGCTGGCGGTGGCGGGGAACAGGATGTGGCTGTAGTTCGAAGCAATCGCCAGCACTTGCGCTGCAATGTTCTCGGCCAGGCCGTCCTTCAGGCTGGCGCCGTCGGCGTGGATGACCTTGGCAACGCCGGCGATCTGGGCCGCAGCCTGCGCAGCGGCGCCGGCATTCTCGCCCGCCACCAGCACATGCACGTCGCCGCCGCAGGCCAGGGCCGCAGTGACGGTGTTGAGCGTGGCGCTCTTGATGGAAGCGTTGTCGTGTTCTGCGATAACCAGTGCAGTCATGGAATTCCTTTCAGTTCAATGCTTGAGCGGCGCCGGGCCGCCCCAAGCCGCGAGGGCCCCCTTGGGGGGCAGCGGACCTTGCGCATGCAAGGGGAGCGTGGGGGCCTGTTGCTTTAGATCACTTTGGCTTCGTTCTTGAGCTTGCTGACCAGGGTCGCCACATCGGGCACCTTCACGCCAGCGCCGCGCTTGGCGGGCTCGGCCACCTTGAGCGTCTTCAGGCGCGGGGCCACATCCACGCCCAGCTCTTCAGGCTTGACCGTGTCCAGCTGCTTTTTCTTGGCCTTCATGATGTTGGGCAGCGTGACGTAGCGCGGCTCGTTCAGGCGCAGGTCGGTGGTGATGACGGCCGGTAGGCTCAGGGCCAGGGTTTCCAGGCCGCCGTCCACTTCACGCGTGACATTCACCTTGTCGCCAGCGACTTCGACCTTGGAGGCGAAGGTGGCCTGGGGCAGGTCGGCCAGGGCCGCCAGCATCTGGCCGGTCTGGTTGGCGTCGTCGTCGATGGCCTGCTTGCCCAGGATGATGAGGCCGGGTTG